>JADFXO010000176.1 GCA_015233485.1 Nitrospirota bacterium | reverse complement strand
ACTTGAGAATGTTACGGTTACAATTGATTCTGGAAGGTGCCGCGAATTTGTGAGACCAGCGTTTTACCATAGTGCAGAAGAAAACAACAAGGTCATGGCCGTGATGGCGTCAGAAATTGATATTCGTATGTTTGTTCAGCAGAGCTGCTTTACAATCCACTCATCGTCGGAGCCATTAGAAGAATTGGTGCCAAAATTAAAAAATCAGCAAGACACTGACATATTGACGAAAATTATAATTCCGGCCAATTACGTAAGGCAAATGGCTTTTGAATTAGACGTCTGTGGCTTTCGCAAAGGTGATATTTTCCCAGACTTGCAGAATCTGGCAGATGAAATGAAGTCGAGATATCGCCCACATCATATATAGGAAAAGGGGACAGGCTACTTTTCACCCCCTTTAATAAAAGTAGCCTGTCCCCTTTTCTTCTGTCCCTAATACTAAAGGAGCGCTCGTTGAGGCCATCGCTGCTCTTAGGGATATTTAATAACGTACAGCTCAACTATTTCTTACCTCTCTTCAGCCTTCTGTAAACTTCACTATCATTGCGTTTGCCAATGGTTACTATTTTCAGAATATTGTCATCTGTTAAATAAATAATCCTGTATTCACCTGTGTCAACCCTCTTATATTGGTTTCCTTTAAGGTTTTCTGAATCAACAGGAAACGGATCTTTCATAAGCCCAAGTATTTTTTTAATTATCTGACGGAACTGCTTTGCGTCAAGTTTGTCTAAGAAAGATAGTGCATCATTAGTGAAATCCAGCTTAAACAAGCTTTTCCAGAAGGAATTCTATCGATTTTTCATAGCCGGCGTAACCGCTCTTTTCAGCCTCAATCGCTTTTTCTACCCAATAAATGTCATCATCTGCTCCATACTCTTCGGCTATATTCCCGGCCAATGGAACGCTAAGTTTGTGGCGGATTTCGCCGCCCTTGCCCAATATCAGGTCATCAAGTCCTTTTTGGTGCTTAGCCATGCGTTGTCCTCCTTTGTTATTCTGTATTGTATCATATCCGATCACTATTTTTCAAAACTACGCATTTCTCTAAACTGGACAAAATGAACAATTTCGCCTAAGTTCCCTTTTATGAATGCCCGTAAACCCGCGTATTTCCTAAAGGCGGGAAAGCCAAAAAATAGACAAAACTAATGATACTTACTTCTTTCATCGTATTTTGGTATCACTCAAAGTTCAGCAGCTCCTCCATCGTTATCAGGACAGACGCTGCAATGGCCTCAAGGCTATAACCGCCCTCAAGGGTAAATATTACAGGAATCCCCCTTTTGGCGCTTAGGATACCGTCCACTATGTCTTTTATCCCGGCGTTAGTGACATTCAAGCCAGCAAGCGGGTCCATGCGATGAATATCATACCCGGCGGAGACCATGATTATATCGGGTGAGAATTTAGCAACCTTCTCATGGAGTTTTACGTGATACGCGTCGTGCATTTCAGTGTCGCCGGAGCCTGAGCGCAGCGGGATATTATAATTAAACCCAATACCCTTGCCTATCCCGACCTCCGCTGCCCCGCCTGTGCCCGGATAGTGGGGATACTGGTGTGTGCTGAAATAAAACACCGTGTCGTCGCTATAAAACATATGCTGAGTGCCGTTTCCATGGTGGACGTCAAAGTCTGCTATAAACACCTTCTTATACCCAATCTTTTGGGCAAAACGCGCCCCAATAGCCACATTATTGAAAATGCAAAACCCCATCCCCCTATCTTCCTCGGCATGGTGTCCTGGCGGCCTGACCGCACAGAACGCGCGCTCAAGTTCGCCATCCTTACATTTCCTTATAGCCGTAATAATCGCCCCAGCCGCATAGACCGCCGCCTCGTACGTGTTTTCAGACATAAAGGTATCCGGGTCAAGATAACCCCTCTTAATCCGCCTCACCTGCTCAATATATTCGTCCGCATGTACGGCCCTGATGTCCTCTTCCGAGGCCTGCTCAGGCTCTATTTTAATCAATGACGGCCACATCTTAGATACCTGTAAATCCGCCGTTATCGCCCTTACCCGGTCGCTGCACTCAGGATGAGACTCGGGCATCTCGTGCTTTAGAAACACATCGCTGTATAGAAAACCTGTTTTTTTAGCCATCACACCCCTCCATTGGATTTCTTAAGGTTTCACTTTAAAAAAACATCTCAAGTGAGGAAAAGAAATATGAAATCTCAAAGGCCGCCGATTCAGGGGAATCCGAACCGTGTACGATATTATGCTCGATGTCCGAGGCAAAGTCCGCCCTGATTGTCCCCTGTGCCGCGTCCTTAAAGTTCGTCGCCCCCATGAGTTCCCTTACTTTTTCTATGGCCTTGTTGCCGGTTATAATCATCGCCACAATCGGCCCTTCGGACATAAAGGCCGTCAGGCTGTCAAAAAACGGCCTTTTCTGGTGAACCGCGTAAAATCCTTCGGCCTCTTTTTTCGTCAGATGAAGCATCTTAATGGCGGCGATTGTCAGACCCTGTTTCTCGAATCTGCCGATTACCTCGCCTATCAGATTCTTTTTCACTCCGTCTGGTTTCACTATTGAGAAAGTCCTTTCCATGTGTTTAGCTCCTATAAAATATTTAGTGTTTTGACAAGGCCGGCAACTGCTTCCGTTGATTTAACAAATGCCTCCCGTTCCTTATTGTTTAGTCTTAGTTCGACGATTCTCTCGACCCCGCCCGCCCCTAAAATGGCCGGCACGCCGACATAAAGTCCCTCTATCCCATATTGCCCGGTCAGGGAACACGCGGCGGGAAGCGGCCTTTTTTCGTCAAACAGTATAGCCTTAACCAT
Organism: Nitrospirota bacterium; assembly: GCA_015233485.1. GTDB lineage: Bacteria > Nitrospirota > Thermodesulfovibrionia > Thermodesulfovibrionales > Magnetobacteriaceae > Magnetominusculus. The sequence continues at coordinate 5,100 of JADFXO010000176.1, read as the reverse complement.
CTGGAAGATTGCCGCCGAAGGGGCATAGTATGCGCTTCCGGTCTTCAGTAGCGAGACAATCTCCGCCCCGCCGCCTCTGGTGCGCTCAACAAGGGCCTCAATTCTGTCCTCCGGTATGAGTTCGGTAACCGGCACGCCGTTAACGGTCGTGAATCGCGGCATTGGAACCATCTGGTCACCATGTCCGCCTAGTATAACTGAATTGACCGAGTCGGGGGAGACATTCAGCTCCCACGCGACAAACGTGCTGAAACGAGCCGCGTCAAGCACACCGCCCATTCCCATCACCCTGTGATGAGGAAGCCCCGTCGTTTTATACAGAAGATGCGCCATCACGTCCATCGGATTGGTAACGGCTATGATAACCGCGTCGGGGCTGCCCCCGGCAATCCCACGCCCGACAGCGCTGACAATCCCGGCATTCGTCTTGAGTAAATCGTCTCTGGACATACCGGGTTTTCTGGCAATCCCTGCGGTTACGACAATCACGTCTGACCCCGCAGTAGCGGCGTAGCCGTTAGTGCCAATAACTGAGGAGGAGGAGTTCCACAGCGGGCACGCCTCAGACAAATCAAGCGCCTTGCCCTGGGGCATACCCTCAACGACGTCAAACAGTACAACGTCTGAAATCCCGTGAAGCGCCAGCAGCTGCGCCGTTGATGCCCCCACATGCCCTGCGCCGATTATGCTTACCTTTTTCTTTTTCATTTGACTCCTCTTTAAACTGCGATTTGCTTATAAAAAAATGTTTCTGCCCTTAACCGCTGTTATTATAATCAAACCGGCAGCAATAAGCAAAGACCGATTAATTATTGTTTACCTCTAAAACAGGGGAGAACAACCACAGGATTAACACTTAAGAAAAAAGATTTGGTCGCAGTGAAGGTATTTTTACTAAACTTATAAATGGTCGGCGGCAGTGTAGAGAGCGGGAATGTGAGGGCTGCTGGTTAACATGCTGTTTATTTCGTTCGGGTAATATTTTTTCACAGCCGCAACTAAAAAAAGGAGATAGTGGCAATGGCAGAAGAACACGCAGTAATAGAGACGGGCTTTGGCAGCATTAGTTTAAAATTTTATCCTGAGACTGCGCCAAACCATGTCAATAATTTCATTGAACTGGCAAAAAAGGGTTTTTATGACGGCACGACCTTCCACCGCGTGATTCCTGGTTTCATGATTCAGGGCGGCGACCCCAACACAAAAGACCACGACAAATCAAACCACGGCATGGGGGGCCCGGGCTACACGGTAAAGGCCGAATTCAGCGAGAGATCGCACGCGCGCGGCATTCTCTCAATGGCAAGGGCGCAGCACCCCGATTCAGCCGGTTCGCAGTTTTTTATCTGCGCCGCCGACTCTCCATTTCTTGACGGTCAATATACAGTGTTCGGAGAGGTCGTCGAGGGCATGGACGTCGTCGACAAGATTGTCTCTGTGCCCAGAGATGCGCGCGACAACCCAAAGGAAAGGGTTGAGATGACTGTCGCTATAGTTGAAGAATAACATAATGTATGATGAGGAAATAGCTTGAAAAATAGACTAGAGGAAAGGATATTTTGCGCGGCGGAGACCGCCATACCGCTTCCGCCTATGGATATTTATGAGACCTCCGACTCGCTGGTCTTCGACATAGACCTGCCCGGCGTGGATATTGAGGATATGTCGCTGAAGGTATATGACGACATTGTCGTAATTGAGGGTATAAGAAACAAGTTGTCGATAGATAATTGCCGTTTCCTATGTATGGAAAGGACTTACGAGACCTTCAGGCGGATGATAAAACTGCCGGTAAGGGTAAATGCATCGTCAGCGGCGGCGGTTTATAAGGACGGTGTTATCACACTGAAATTCCCAAAGATAAAGGACAGAGTTTTCCAAATCAGAGTTGAAAAGGAGTGAGAATGGGCGAAGCCGAAAAAAAAGATGAAAAAGAGATAGAGGTGCCGGACACACTGCCAATACTGCCAGTGCGTGACATTGTGGTCTTTCCATATATGATACTCCCCCTGTTTGTGGGCAGGGAGAAGTCCATCAGTGCCATAGATTATTCCTTGAATACGAACAGGATGATAATGCTGCTGACACAGAAGGATTTAAACGTGGAAAATCCTGAATCAGACGACCTCTTCAGCGTAGGCACGGTTGGGTTGATAATGAGAATGCTCAAACTGCCGGACGGCAGGGTGAAAATCCTCGTTCAGGGACTTGCCAAGGCCAGGTGTCTTAATATAGCGGAAAAAGACGGTATCTATATGGCCAGTATTGAAAAGATCGAGGAACGCAAACCGGAGGTCATCACACTTGAAATAGAGGCCCTGATACGAAACGTCAAAGAACAAATCGATAAGACGCTGTCTCTGGGAAAAACCATCCTACCGGACATTATGATAGTCATAGAGAACCTTGACGACCCGGGCAGGCTGGGCGACCTTGTTGCCTCCAACATTGGGCTTAAGACCGACCAGGCCCAGCGCATCCTCGAAATAGACGACCCCGTGGAAAGACTAAAAAAGGTCAGCGAGGTGCTGAACCGCGAAATAGAGCTGCTTATTGTGCAGCAGAAAATCCAGACCGAGGCCAGAGGGGAGATAGACAAGACACAGCGCGAGTATTTTCTTAGAGAGCAGCTCAAGGCTATACAAAAAGAACTCGGCGATATAGACGAAAAGATGGAGGAAATCCGCGAATTCAAAAAGAAAATCCTCGAAGCCAAGATGCCTGAGAAGGTACTGGCCGAGGCCGAGAAGCAGTTGAAGAGGCTTGAGAAGATGCACCCCGACAGCGCCGAGGCAGCCACCGTGCGCACATATCTGGATTGGCTTGTAGAGCTGCCGTGGTCTAAATCTACAAAGGACAATTTGAACATAAAGGTTGCCAAAAAAGTCCTCAACGAGGACCACTACGACCTTGAAAAAATTAAAGAGAGGATATTAGAGTACCTGAGCGTAAGGAAACTCAACCCCAAAATGAAAGGCCCGATACTGTGTTTTATTGGCCCACCTGGTGTGGGGAAGACATCCCTTGGAAAGTCCATAGCGCGCTCATGAGGACGTGAGTTCGTGCGAATCTCCCTCGGAGGCGTAAGAGACGAGGCCGAGATACGAGGACACAGGCGCACGTATGTCGGGGCGCTTCCCGGCCGAATAATTCAGGGCATTAAGCAGGCCGGCATGAATAACCCGGTGTTTATGCTTGACGAAGTGGATAAAATCGGTACGGATTTCAGGGGCGACCCCTCATCGGCGCTCCTTGAGGTACTCGACCCCGAGCAAAACAACTCCTTCGTCGACCATTACCTTGGAGTGCCGTTTGACCTTACGCACGTCATGTTCATAACGACCGGTAATATAACCGATACAATACCAAGTCCTCTTAGAGACAGGATGGAGCTGATACACCTTTCCGGCTACACATCGGAGGAAAAGGTCGGCATAGCAGAGAACTACCTGATCCCCAAACAGTTCGGCGAGCACGGTATCGGAAAACACATAATGAGAATATCAGGGCCGGCCCTTCTTATGCTGATTGCCCAATACACAAGAGAGGCGGGGGTAAGGAATCTTGAGCGCTCCATAGCGACATTATGCCGAAAGGTAGCAAAGCAGATAGCCGAGGGGAAGAAAAAGAAGTTCATCATATCGAATAAGAATCTGCATAAGTTCATGGGACCTCCGCGTTTTTTACCTGAGGAGGAGATGAAAAAGGACGAGGTAGGCGTAGCCACAGGGCTGGCGTGGACTGAGGCCGGCGGCGATATAATATATGTTGAAGCCATTACGATGAAAGGAAAGGGAAGTCTGACCATAACGGGGCAGCTTGGCGACATCATGAAGGAATCGGCTCAGGCAGCCCTTTCTTATGTACGCTCAAGGGCAAAAGAGCTTGACATCAGCGACGACTTATTCTCCAAAAAAGATGTTCATATACACGTCCCCGCGGGGGCCATCCCCAAGGACGGCCCGTCAGCCGGTATAACGCTTACTACGGCCATTGCCTCCGCTCTGACTGGAAAACCAATCCACAAGAACATTGCCATGACCGGAGAGGTTACCCTGCGCGGCACAGTGCTTGCCATAGGCGGCCTGAAAGAGAAATCCCTCGCCGCTAAACGCATGGGAATCAAGAAGATAATAGTCCCAAAGCGAAACGAAAAAGACCTTGAAGATATTCCTAAATATATCAAAAAGGATATGGAGTTCATATTCGTAGAAACAATGGACCAGGTACTGGGCATTGCGCTGATCAGCGATGCCGCTAAGGGAAAAAAGGATAAGACCGAAAATGTTAAGCAATGATTCTCTCCGGCAGCGCCGTGCAATTCGGGCGCATGAGGGCAGCATGTGAAGCAGCAGCAGGTGGGGGAACTTGCGCTTGTCAGGTATATACGGGATGAGTTCTCTAAGGGTTTATTAAAAAATGATCTCTCGATAGGCATCGGGGATGACGCGGCCGTAGTGCGGGTTGGCGGCAAGAATCTGCTTATCAGCGCCGACACGATGTGCGAAGGGGTTCACTTCGACATGGCCTTTGCCACGGCATATCAGGTGGGGTTTAAGCTGGTCTCTGTCAACGTAAGCGATATATATGCGATGGGCGGGACGCCTGACTGGTTTTTGCTGACAACATCGTTTCCATCCGGCACTTCAGATGATTTTGCAAGAGAGTTTTTGTCTGGTGTAAAGGATGCGCTGAATCTCTACGGTGCTGGCCTTATCGGGGGCGACGTTACGTCCTGCCGTTGCGGGATTGTGGTAACTGGCATAGTCATCGGTTTTGCTGACACACCTATATCAAGAAAGGGCGCACGTGCCGGTGATAAGATATATGTTACCGGTGCGCTTGGGAACTCTGCCTGCGGCCTTGAGCTACTTAAAAAAATCATGGCACCCGTTGCACCTGAAAAGGACGATGGACCTGATAAGCCCTTGAAATGGGAGATAATGAGGCCGCTGCTACAGAGACACCTCATGCCTAAGGTCACAAGGCCGGACTTCGGCGGCGCGGCGGTTACAGCTATGATGGACATAAGCGACGGCCTTGCGCTTGATATTCGACGGCTTTGTGAAGAGAGCGGCGTGGGGGCAAGGATATACGAAA
>JADFXO010000175.1 GCA_015233485.1 Nitrospirota bacterium | reverse complement strand
CGCGTTTAACGGGTCAAGGTAATAGTGAACCCGCCTGGCCTCGTCTATCTTGCCCTGCTCAATAAGTGCACACATTTGGGCAGATTCCTTCGGCATCACGTTCGCCGTTACGGAGATGACCCCCTTGCCGCCCAGCATCATCAGTGGAAATGTAGTGAAGTCGTCCCCTGAGAGCACCGTTATCGCATCGCCGCAGAGCCTTATTATCTCGCTGGCTTGTTTCATATCGCCTGTGGCCTCTTTTATCGCGACGATTGATTTAATTGCCGCGAGGCGGGCAACCGTTGACGGCAGTATATTCAGCGCCGTTCGCCCCGGCACGTTATACAGCACAATCGGTATATCTACGGCCTCCGCAACCGCCTTGTAATGGCGATAGACGCCCTCCTGAGTGGGTTTATTATAGTACGGGCAGACCAGAAGCGATGCGTCCGCTCCAAGTTTTTTTGCTTCCTTAGTCATCTCAATCGTCTCTGCCGTTGAGTTGGCGCCAGTGCCGGCTATTATTGGGACTCTGCCGTTGGCGGTCTTTATCGCGGTTTCGATGACCCTGTAGTGTTCGTCATATTCCAGCGTGGCCGACTCACCCGTAGTGCCGCACGGGACGATTGCGCTTGTCCCGGATTGAATATGCCACTCTATTAACTCTGAATATGCCTTCTCGTCAAAACGTCCATTATTAAATGGTGTTACTATAGCCACAATTGAGCCTTTGAACATAGATATTCCTCCTAAAAACGCTATATTTCAACAGTGCCGGTAAATACGTATGCCGCCGGGCCTGTCATGTATACATTGCCGTCAGGGGACAGTTCGATCTCAAGGTCTCCGCCTCTTAGATGAGCTGTCACGTATGTATCGACAAATCCCTTCATGTGCGCGGCAACCACCGCGGCACAAGCCCCTGTTCCACAGGCAAGCGTCTCGCCGGCTCCACGCTCCCATACACGCATCTTTATCTCCCATCGGTTTAGTATTTCGACGAACTCCACATTCGTCCTCGCGGGGAAAAACTGATTTGTCTCAAGCCTTGGGCCATACGTGCCGGCGGGATAGCTGTCCACATCGAACACAAAGACAACTGCGTGCGGATTGCCCATGGACACACATGTGACTTTAACCTTTTTCTCTCCTACCTCAATAGGATAATCCATTACCTGCCCATCGGCATTAACGGGGATTTCCCTTCCCGAAAGTTGCGGCGGGCCCATGTTCACACGAACCATATCGTTTATTTTGTTGATAGACTTGATTCCCGCGGGGGTCTCCACGTCTATCATTATCTCCCTTGCTATGCCTTTGTCCCAGGCATACATGGCAAGACACCGGATACCGTTTCCGCACATCTGCACCTCAGAGCCGTCGGAGTTGAAAATCCTCATACCAACGGCGGCCGTCTTTGATGGCAGGAGAAGGAGCAACTGGTCTGCCCCAATCCCATAGCGGCGGTTACAGAGCTTTATCGCGCAGCTACTCCACACCCCGTTGGAAATACTCTGAAGCTCAGTGTCTGTTACGCAGTCAAAGACAAGAAAATCGTTGCCTATGCCGTGCATCTTTGTGAAATCCATCTTCATTTTATAAACTCAGGGACAAGCTCACCTTTTATGAGGTCTTCGTATGTCTCTCTTTTGCGAATCAGGAAGTGTTCGGAGCCATTTACAAGCACCTCAGCCGCCCTTGGCCTGCTGTTGTAGTTGGAACTCATCGAGTAGCCATAGGCGCCGGCGCTCATAACGACGGCATACTCCCCCTGCAAGATGGAAGGCAGCTCTCTGTCTTTCCCAAGGAAATCGCCTGATTCGCAGATTGGGCCTACGATGTCGGCAAATACGTCTTTCCTTTTCTTTTTAAGTACGGACTGGATGTGGTGATAGGCATCATACATGGCCGGCCTTATCATGTCGTTCATTCCGGCATCGACGATTATAAAGTCCCTGTCGTGCCCTTTTTTGGTATACAGGACTTTTGTTACGAGCATCCCTGCGTTGCCTACGAGCGTTCGGCCCGGCTCCATGACGATTGTCAGGTTCATGCCCTGAAAAATGGGTTTGATCTTCTCGGCCAGCTCAGAAGGGTGGGGCGGGATTTCATCAAGATATTGGATTCCGAGGCCGCCGCCGATGTCGAGGTATTTTATTTCGATTCCCTCGGCCTTCAGCTGCCCTATGAGCGCTACAAGACGCTGCAGGGCAACGAGAAACGGCTTCAGACTGATAATCTGAGAACCGATATGCTCATGAATACCGACGATCTTAACGTGTTTGAGTTTATGGGCGAGTTTGTAAAACTCAAGGGCGCCCTCAAAGGGTATACCGAATTTGTTTTTTTTGCTGCCCGTAGTAATTTTAGCGTGAGTGGCAGGGTCAACGCCGGGGTTTATGCGCAGGGCTATCGGGGCGGATTTGCCAAGTTTAGCGGCTGCCCTGTCAATCGCCATCAGTTCCTGTTCCGATTCCACGTTGAACATCAGGATGTTTTCATTCAGGGCATAGATTATCTCGTCTTCTTTTTTGCCGACGCCGGCGTAGACGATCTTCTCTGGCGGGATACCGGCCTTCAACGCCCTGAAAAGCTCGCCGCCCGATACGATGTCCGCCCCGCCGCCTTCCGCTGCAAATGCCCTCAAAATAGCGGCGTTGGAGTTGGCTTTCAGCGCGTAACAAATGATGTGCGGGAAGTCCTTAAAAGATTCGTCATAGGACATGAAATGCCGCAACAGGGTCTTATAGCTGTAAACGTAAAGAGGCGTGCCATAGGCTTCGACAAGGGTTTCCACTGAAACGTCCTCGGCATGGAGCACACCGTTGTTGTAATCGAAGTAATGCAATCTAAGCCCTCACTTTCAAAACGAGTTAACTACTGCGTAATGATAAAATTATTCCTTACTTTTACGCAATAGACGCGCCAAAAAATGTCGCGCCAAAAAATATCTTAAACTGCCTGCGCGGTTAACCCTGTTCGTTCATGCCGCACATGGATTCCCGCTTCCTGTAAATAATAAACATTGACAGACTAAATAAAAATATCATATCATCCGATTATAGTAGTAATTTAATCCGTCGTGAGGATTAAAAATATTTAAGTATAGAGAGGGTGTGGCTATGGCAACAGGTAGGACAAAGATGAAAGGGTTTTTAAAGGTGAGGATAGTGTTTCTGGGCCTCATATGTCTTTCGTTGATGCTGTCTCAAAAGGTGTTTGCAGTGCCGGGAATCAGCACCGGCGATCTGGTAAAATCGTCAGAGGTCATCATTGCCGGCAAAGTAGAGAAGGCGAGCTGCCACTGGACTAAGGGAACGGTTGTCACAAGGGCAACGGTGAAGGTGAACGAGGTTCTGGCGGGAAGTATCGACAAGAAAGATATAATCGTCGAGTATGAGGGCGGCAAGGTAGGCGATCTTGAGTTAAAGTTAAGTGATGCGGTCTCTCTTACCAAGGGAGAGGAGATAATCCTGTTTCTCAAGACAGGCCAGAGCAAACTTGACGGTCAGGTGTTTGTAATTGAGGGCGCGGCACAGGGAAAATATACGATTAAAAACGGTATTGCCTCAAAAAATGGCTTTAAGTGTGAAACGAACATGGATGTCGTTGACAGCAATATGCCCGTAAAGGAATTAGTCGCGAAAATAAAGACAAATCAATAGGGGCCGCCGGGCGAAACAGCCTGAGGCAGCTGCGTGTAATAAATGGTCACGACTGAGAAAAAATACGTGTGCCGGGATTGTGGGTATGTCTATGACCCGGCGTTGGGAGATGAGTCGATGGGTATTCCTAAGGGAGTGCCCTTCGATGCCCTGCCGCCGGATTGGCGCTGCTCCATCTGCGGAGTTGGCAAGGGCGACTTCGTCCCCTGGTAGGCCCAAAAAATGGTAGACCCAAAAAACGGGCTGCCTCGCTGGCAGTCTTAATAATATGAGCTATGATTACTAACCCACCATGATATTTCTCAGCAATTCTCAATGAATGGCAATATCTTTCAATACCAAGGACTTACAAGTGTCTATGAATATATATTTCGTTATATTCTCGCATATATTGCTTATATATCAATGGCTTATATGTCAATAGGCACGTAAAAATGACCCATCATCGGCGTTGAAAAATGACCCGCTTCATCTGGTTAATATTCATTGGATTTCCTATTTTTAATCCTCTCTTCATAGCCGGAAGGGTGGTAGAGAGGTCGCGCAAAATGATAATTCGCATATCCGGCAGCCATCCATCATGGTCATTACTAATAGAAGCGCGGCGTAAAATCGCGGAATTGTCTTGTGCTCCGTGACGCATTCTGCGGTTTTATGACATAGTTTTTTGTATAAATCAGGAGAGTTGCGTTTATTAAGGTAAATTCATAGGTTTTGGGGGGCATTAGGGCTATAGAAATCCTCTCACAAAGGGGGTGAACTCTAAACCCCTTACAAAAATCTCCCCAAAACCTAAAACTGATGCATTGGCTCATTTTGATGGTGGATTTAGGCTGCATCTTCAGGTTGATTTTACTTATAATATTATGAGACAATAGTAGGGTGAGATATGTCGTGGGCGGTTAGCTCAGCTGGGAGAGCATCACGTTCGCAACGTGGGGGTCGGGGGTTCGAATCCCCTACCGTCCAGTCCATAACTTCTTCTTACCCCTCTCCTTCCTTTTTTACCTGTTCAATATTTACAACCTTCCCCCTCAGATTAACCACGCTTAACAATTTAGCAGTAGAAGCATGATAATACCCCATAGTGGTGCGAATATCGCTATTATAACTAGTCGCCCAGTTTTGCAAAACTTATCAGGTGATTTTGCAAATTTTCTGTTTTTCGTCAATTTCTTGACGTTTTCGCCTCACCCTGCCAGTCTCGTTATCAATAATTTCTGCTCAAAAGCTCCACCACCTTTTTCTTGTTGCTTATGTGATAGTATAATGGACCCCAAAAACTGGACAACATGTTAAGTTACAGTAAGAGCAGAAAGATGGAGGTCGAAGGATAGTATGAAGACGAAATATGCATCGGCATTTAAGGCAAAGGTGGCAATAGAAGCGATAAAGGCAGAGAAGACATCATCAGAGCTGGCGACCCAGTATCAAGTACATCCAGAGCAGATACGGCAGTGGAAAGGAATAGCCAGCAAGGGAATAGAAGATTTGTTTATAGGCAGGAGGCACAAGGCAGATAAGGACAAGGACGAACTTATAGATGAGCTATACAGACAGGTTGGTCAGCTCAAAATGGAGCTTGACTGGTTAAAAAAAAAATTGGGAACTAAGGGTTAGAGATAAGAGGATGCTCATCGACAGGACAAATGAATTCATATCGATAACAAGGCAGGCAGCACTTTTAGGACTGTCACGGTCAGCGATATATTATGAACCTGTAGTAGACAGTTACGATATAGAACTAATGCGTATAATAGATGAGCAGTATACAAAGACCCCTTTTTACGGCTCAAGGAGAATGGTTGTGACATTGAGGGGTATCGGGCATGAGGTAAACAGGAAGCGGATACAGAGGTTGATGAGAGTAATGGGAATTGAAGCCATTTATCCGAAACCCAGGTTAAGCAAAGCCAATCCTGAACATAAGATTTATCCTTATTTATTGAGGGATTTAGAGATAAATAGGAATAATCATGTTTGGGGAACAGATATAACATATATCAGACTTGCTAAAGGCTGGGTCTACCTTGTGGCAATAATGGACTGGTTTAGCAGGTACGTGTTATCATGGGAACTATGTATACTTATTATAATGGTACATGGTACTCATTAGGGGTAAGCTGGAAATAAGTAGAGTTAATGAATCCTGAAACATAGGAGAGTGTTTTGTCCTATCGGTGGTCGGGTTATGTGCGTTGCGCGAAAGGCAATTTGCGATTCACCGAACCGGTAGGACTGACACTAATGCCATGATTCAATCAAAGAAGTAATTCGGAGGCATCCCTGGTGCGAAAGTTTAGATTTGCCAGCAACGCCAGAGCTGTGATATTATTTATGTATAATGGTTAAGTCTGATAATACCGGATGCCAGTGCGCTCAAACTTCGGCCTCCGGCGCTGCCACTTTAAAAACTGTGTTAGCCATTAAGAAAGCCTCTACGACACTATCGCGAAACGACCAATGGGGCGCGATTAAGTGCCGGCTGAGTTCGTTCAGAAATAACTATACCGTTACCCCCGGGCTTTACGCGGTGGGTGAGCCGTCTGAGGACTCGGACGTGTTTGTGAGCGCCAGCTATAAGCTGAGCTTCGACAAGTTAAGGAGCGCGCTTGCGGGTATAAACGCATGGGTTTTAGTGCTCGACACAAAGGGCATAAACGTGTGGTGTGCCGCCGGAAAAGGGACTTTCTCCACTGAAGAGTTGATAAAAAAAATATCTGATACGAATCTGCCCCTTTGCGTGCGACACAGAAAGATAATAGTGCCTCAGCTTGGGGCGGTAGGAATAAGCGCGTATAAGGTCATTAAGGCCACGGGGTTTAGAGTCCTGTTTGGCCCGGTTTACGCGGCAGATATTGCGGCCTACATCAAAAACGGCTATAAGGCAACACCACAGATGCGCGCCATTCGTTTCCCCTTGGCAGACAGGCTGATATTAACCCCGATGGAGATAATTCCTATGCTCAAGTGGTATCCGGTGTATGCGGCTGTTGTGCTGATTTTTTTTGGGGTGCATAGTACGGGGATCGTCTTTAGAGATGCGTTTTACGGCGGGGCGCCTTTTCTGTTACTCGGCCTTGTGGGCGTTTTGGCCGGGGCGTTTATAACGCCGGTATTTCTGCCGGTGATTCCATTTAGGGCGTTTTCGCTCAAGGGATGGATAGCAGGGCTTTTGGCCATGTTTTTAGCCATGAAATTATTTCCGGCAATGCCGGTCTCTCTTACGGTGTTTGTCTGGTTGTTCTTTCCAGCCGTGAGTTCTTTTGCCGCCCTTCAGTTTACCGGCTCTACAACTTTTACAGGGATGTCGGGCGTTAAGAAGGAGCTGAGGTATGCTGTTTTCGGCTATGTAATCGCCGGGGCGGCCTCGTTGATTTCGTTGATCCTATATAAATCGGGGGTGTTATGAGATATTTAGCCGGTGTAGCGACACTGCAATTTGACAGCGACAGGTGTACGGGGTGCGGTATGTGTGCAGAGGTCTGCCCGCACGGCGTTTTTATCATAGCAAACGCCGTAGCTCACGTAACCGACAAGGACAAGTGCATGGAGTGCGGCGCGTGTGAAAACAACTGTGCCTTCGGCGCCATAAGAGTAACCTCCGGCGTGGGCTGCGCCTCTGCAATCATCAACGGCATGATAACCGGCAGGGAGCCGTCCTGCGGCTGCGGCTCTGACAGTGGCGCTTGCTGTTAAAATATTAAGGATTAACGACGTAGGGGGATAATCCCCCTACAACCCGTAATCACGCACATGTTTTATCTGTTAAATTTGGGCTGCCGCCTGTTGGCGGCTTCGGTACTCCGGCTACCTGCTTAGTCTACTGGCGTTACTACCGCCATTACTACAAGGCGCTCTCCCAGCGACGCCTTAAAACCATGTGGAACCATCGGGTCGCAGAGGATTGCGGTCTTTGCGTCAGCCTCGAACTCCTCATCACCGAATGTAAACACGCCGCGTCCCTCTATGCACAGCATCATAAGCCTCAGAGGGGCAGTGTGGGGTTTCAGCTCCTGCCCTGCCTCAAGACACATCAGCGCTACCCTCATCTCAGGTTTGTCAGACAACATCTCCCGCGAGATTCTGTCGGGATAGAATTTTATTAGTTTTTTAATATCCAATACATCTGCCATTTATACCTCCGTAAGAGTTTGTATGGTTTTACAACTATATATATTAACCTAAAAACGGCAGTTAAGTGTCAAAAGCACCCGGCATAAGTGCAAAATAAAATGGTTGAGCGGGTGGTTTTTGTAGAATTAGTCTAAAAGCGCATGTGATAATAATCTTCATTTTTTCTGCGGT
>JADFXO010000174.1 GCA_015233485.1 Nitrospirota bacterium | reverse complement strand
GCAGTGTTTAGCCCCAGTACCGAAGCCGCCAACGGGCGGCAGCCGGAAATCAATAGATAAAGCTTGTGCATGATTACGGGGTGAAGGGGGATTATCCCCCTTCGTCGTTAATCCTTTTGCTTTTATTTAATAGTGCAACCCTACTTCTCGAACAGCTTATTTTCGATGGCGTAGCGTACCAGTTCGGCATTATTTCTCAACTGGAGCTTCTCCATGATGTTGCTTCTGTAGGTGTTGATGGTTCTTACGCTCAGTGTCAATAGCTCAGCTATCTCCTTTGGTGTCCTTCCGGCTACGATCATTTCCATTACGTGAAATTCCCTGTTTGTCAAATATTTATATAGGGGCTTGTCCGATTTTTTGTCGAGTTCGCACGCGAGTTTCTCTGCCAGTGTGGCGGTTATGTATTTGCCTCCGGTTGCGATTTTCTTTATGGCCTTCAATAGCTCATCCGGCAGGGCCTTCTTCGTCAAATACCCCGAGGCGCCCAATTTCAGCGATTGTATGGCGTACTCCTCCTCCGGGTACATGCTTAGAATAAGCACAGGCAAGCCCGGATAGTCGTGTTTTATCTGCTCAAGGGTGAGAAGGCCGTTTTTGTCTGGCAGGGAAATATCAAGAATCACAACGCTGAATTGTGATTTTTTCAGAAGCGACAGCGCCTCCCTTGAGGTCTCGGCCTCAATAACCGTTTCAATATCCGGCTGTCTGTGAAGGATCTTTATGATTCCTTCCCTCACTATGGGGTGGTCGTCAACTAACAGTATCTTTATCATCCTTCAGTGCCCGCACTGGGAATAAATATTTTCACGACAGTTCCCATTCCAGATTTTCCTTTAATCTCCATGTGCCATCCGCACATGGCCACACGCTCTCTCATCCCCAGAAGCCCAAGGGAATTATGATCGAATATCTTATGCCCTTCTATTCCTATGCCATCGTCAACTATTTTTATCACAAGCACGCCGTCTCTATTATACATGAAGGCGTTAACTTTATTCGCGTTTGCGTGGCGGCAGACATTTGTTATCGCCTCCTGAAAAACGCGAAAGAGTGTTGTAGCGGCCTCGGCGCTAAAATTGCCAAGCGCTAAGGTGGTTTTCGTGTTATACCTGACACTACACTTAATCCCCGTACGCTGCTCAAATTTCCTTGCCTGCCACTCTATGGCCGCCAATAGGCCAAGCTGGTCTAAAATGCTCGGACGCAGCTCTGTGGCAATGTTGTGCATACGGTCAATAATAGTATCGATGGACTTCTCTATGTCATGTATTTGAGATATTATAACCGTCCTGCCGGCAGACGCGTTGGATATGAGCAGCTCGTCGATGTCTATCTTTAGCGAGGTGAGGGACTGGCCTAAGTCGTCATGGAGTTCTCTGGCGATTCTTGTCCTTTCCTTCTCGATAAGGGATTGGAGGCGCGTGGCAAAGGACCGGAGCTGCCCCTTTGAGGTTATCAGCTCTTCTTCGATTACCTTTCTATTAGCCAGCGCCTCTTCCAGCCGGTAATTGGTTTCCCGCTGGAAAGTGGAAAGGATGCTGCCTATATTTAATGCCGATATGGTTATGAAAATCCCCCTGATTAACCGCACGGGCAGGTTCGTAAGCGAGTGGAACCACTCGACATTCAGTATGTTTGACGGGAAAAAATCGCCCTTTGGAACGATTATCCCCCCAAGTATGCCATAAATAAGAAAAGACATGGCCAATGTCCAGAACTTGTACTTCATGTTAGAGGCATTCTTAAGATTATCATCCTCCCTGTAGTAATACATGATAAATCCCGCCCCCGTAAGCAGCGACCCGGTAAGTCCAAGAAAATACCTCGACAGGATATTTGAGGTAACCAAAAAGTTGTCTGATTGTACTGAAATTGCCGCTATTGCCGCCACTATAAAGGCAATGAACTTAAGGCCGAATCCCTGTTTCATTTTGCTATTACACATCCTTAGCCCGAAGTCCATGAGAAAACAATAGGACACAATGAGAAATATCCACCTTGTGTAATCAAGCGCCTTTGTCCTGCCTTTAATGAGCACCCACATGTCAAGCCACTCGTTAATGCCGTGCAATACCCCAAACAGGCCCAAGAGCCAGATAATCTGGCCTATTTTATAGATACTATTCGGTTTGCACTGGGTCAGGATGCTGTAGCCCATGATAAAAAATGACAGGCCATAGACAAAATATATTACATCTAAATCATGCTCAAAAAATATATGCGCCATTACAATTAGGGCGTTTTCTCCATAATAAGTCTATTGTAATGCATACGCCGGCAAATTGCCATAGGTAATTTACCTATAATAAATGAGCAATTCAACTGTTGATAATATGTATTTTTGCGTGTTGATATCAGGTTGTAATTACCAATATCATATAGGCATAGCTTACGGTGGTTCCCAAGAATAAATATGTAAGGGGTGGGATATGTCAGTTGTAACTATAGGCAGGGCGGCATACAGCATGGGTAAAGCGGTAGCCGAGGGCGTGGCCGCGCGGACGGGCTATAAGTGCCTGGGCAGGGAGATAATTGCCATAGCGTCAGAGGAGTTTAATATCCCTGAGGCGGAGTTTCATGGCGCTTTGGATACTGTCCCTTCCTTCTGGGGTATGTCGTTTGTTAAAAGGGTAAAAATAGCGGCTTATCTACAGGCTGCCCTCGCAAAAAGTCTGCTGCGGGACAATATTGTTTATTATGGTCCGGCTGGGGCTGCGCTTATACGGGGGGTACCGCACGTATTAAAGGTACGCATTGAGGCGGACGTTAGTGACAGGGCGCGACTTAAGAGCCAGGCCGAGCGGCTCTCTGAAAGAGAAGCCCTGAAAAGGCTGGTTAAACTGGATAAGAACCGGCAGCAATTAAACAGGTTTCTCTATCATATCGACGGCAGTGACGCCTCTCTTTACGACATGGTAATCGATCTTAAAATATCCAATACTGACGGCATTATTGAGCAAATATCATCTGCGGCGCTCTCGGCAAGATATGCGACATCGACTTATTCGGTTAACTGCTTAAAGAACATAGAGCTTGCCGGCCGTGTGAAGGCCGCCCTTGTCGATATAGATCACGACATAACGGTTCGGGCCAGCAGAGGCACCGTGTTTATCCACACAAGGGTTAGTGAAGGAGGGCGGCACAGGCGTGTTGACGCTATTGATATGGCGATAGAGGATGTGCGTGGCGTAGAAGATGTGGAAATCACCACAACCGAAGATATTTATGAGAAATACGCGGCGACATATAGGTAATACTACTTAACTGAAGGAGGTAAGGCTTGAAGAGGATAATAGTAATCGATGATCAATGGGCAATGGATTCCCCCGTGCTGCGATATGCACTAAAGGCGTCAAAATCGGCCGACACCGAGATAATAGGTTTAATGCCGGTGGCGGCTGCAGAGAGGTCACAATTGAATAAGCAGCGGTTGGACTCTGCCGCGGAGCAGCTTGCCAGAGAGGGGGTCAGGTTCAGTTCATACGTGGTGGGTACGGAGCCGGAGGAATTTATAAGCAGGATTAAGGGTCTTATGCCGGCGAGCCTCGTGCTGGTGGGCGACGGGGTCTTCGACGGGCTCATAAAAAACGGGATAATCCTTAAAAAGGAATTATCGTGTCCGGTGACGACCGCCCGTGCCCTGGATTCGACCCCTGAAAAAAGAGGCAAGGGCATAAACCTGGGCCAGTTCATGGCCTACGCCATAGGGTCGTTAATAATGTACGGTGTGTTTTTCCCTAAGATTATAACGCTTAACGAGAAGTTGTTTATGTCTATGACAGCCACGGGGGCTGCTGTCACCCTGGCCGTGGTTGTCGTCCATGCACACGCTTTTCCTTGTTCGGCGGCATAGACGCGTGGCACGATGTACACGGGAAAATCCCCTCTGTAAATGGCGGCTTTGTCGTAGTCAGCTTAGGGAGGTCAGACTCGTCCGCCGCCAACGCCGGCAATACACAATACATAAACACCGCTAATATGTCCGCCACTAATATGGCCGCCGCTGGTATAGCCGGCACCAGTATGGCCGCCGCATGTAGTTTCCGTTTCATATTACAACACTCCTTTATTTATTGCCCTTAATAACACTTTTAAAACCCCTGACCGACCCATAACCGCCCCCTTGGCCGCTTTCAAAACCCTCGCAGAGGTTTCCAACATTAACACCTGGATTATGGCAATTAGTGCTTCGCATGATCCTTTTTAGTAAGAAGCCCCTCTGTGAACCCACAATCGTCTTCGTTAAAAACTTCAGTAAACACAGGAAGCACCCTGTTAAATATAAACAGCAGTATAAACGGCATAATCATGAGGAACCCTATTGGAAACGGACCTTCTCTGAATGCCTCAATGCTGTTAGGGATTATTGGCATTTTGTACGTTAAAAAGCCGGCAAAACTCCTCGACATCGACTGTCCGCCGATAACTACGTCCCAACGCATCATAAATACCCCTATTAACACCAGTGTCGCCGATGTGAATGCCCTGAACATCGTCAGTCTTGGAAGCAACAACAGGAAAAGAGGCAATATCATACCCAGTAACCACTGAACTACTATCATCTTAAAGGCAAACCGCTGAAACAACAACTCACTCATTATGCCCCAGGATTCCTCGGCCGTATAGCCATGAAATATTAAATCCACACCTTCAAGAACAATCGCCGCTACCAAAAACCACACAAGCACCTTGCACATACTCCTTATCGAGGCCCCGCATATAAAGTTTCTCTTCAGAGCCATGCCCAGTATATAGGTTACAATACATCCCGCAACGCCGGAGATAATCGCCGACATCAGGAATATAAACGGCATAAGCGGTGTCTTCCAAAGAGGCACCGTCTTTACTGAACCAAATATAAAACCCACGTAACCGTGCAGGAGCGCCGCCGCGGGAATACCAACCGCCGCCAGGATTTTTATTATCTTTTCATCCGTGTGGCGCGCTTTCTCGCTTACGTCAAAACTGCCAAGTGTCATTGCGTTATAGATAAGCCCAAGCAGACCCTTCTTCTCCTTTGCCTGCTCTATTATAAACGGCCTGAAAACGAACCATATCTCAGCCAGCACTACCGCCATATACGACAGATAAACTATTGTAAATGCCGCAATTGCGGAGTAAAAATGCGGCGTCAGCATTAATTCCACTGAGTTAAGAGGCTGCGTCAGGTGCAACATCAAAGGTGAAGGGGCCATCAATAGCAAGGCAAAAGAAAAAACCAAAGAAAACCTCGCTACGGGTTTTAACTCCTCTTTCCCAAAGACGTGATACATGCTTGACAGCACGAACGCCCCCGCCACAAGACCCGTTATATACGGATACACCACAATGTGTATTGTCCAGTAGATATACTCATTTGGATACGTAAACCCTTCCCTTATAGTCCACAACGCCCCATGGGCCAGTTCTGCTGCTTCCATTATTCCACCTCGCAAGTTTTATAAATTATTTTGAATTCCATTTGCCGTCAACGAACTATATCGTCCAAACCAATGTAAAACACATGAGGTTCATTGCCATACTCCGGTTTTAACACCATGACCCTCTCCGTGTTGATAATCTTAAACACCTCGCTTGACGGATCGTTGATCAGGCCGATCTTTCTCACTCCAAAGGCACACGCGTCCGAACAGGCCGTATTCAGCCCCTTTGTTATTCTGTGGTAACAAAAGGTACATTTGTCCGCCGTGTTCGTAATCGGGTGGAAAAAGCGCGCAAAATACGGACAATTGGTGATACAGTACCCGCACCCTATGCACCACTTCCTGTCAACCAGTACAACGCCGTCGTCGGTCTTATACGTAGCCCCCACGGGGCATACCTGCACACACGAGGGTTTTTCACAATGATTGCAGAGTTTTGGAACAAAAAGCCCCTTTGCCACCTCGGCCTCATCAACGTCATGGCCCTGAGGGTCATTTTTTGTAAAACCGTATCTTGCCCCGTGTGGCGAGTCGATTATAACCTCGCCGTTTTTAAGCTGTACGTATCTCTCAACCCATGTCCTCTGGACATCGGTATCGAAAGGTACCTCATTTTCCAGCTTGCAAGCCTTTACACACATTCCGCAGCCCACGCATTTAGTCGTATCGACGACAAACGCCCAACGCTTTTTCTCGCTGTACGGATGTATCAACGAGGCCGCCGCCTCCGGCTTGAATATCTCCAGAGCGCTCAACGGGATAACTGTGCCGCAAACGGCCAAAAGACCCATCTTTAAAAGTTTCCTTCGCGATAGATTCATTGCATATCTCCTTATTTACCCGTGGTCTTAAAACCGGCCGTATGCACATCATGGCACATAACACACTCTACGCCTGGGTTGTGTTTTGTCGGGTCAATCATCTTGAATTTAACCGTTCCTTTGGTTGTGGTATAAGTTGGAGGCCTGTAGGAAAGTTCGGCATGGCACCGCTTACATAGCTCGCGCGAGCGGTCTACGCCTATATCCAGCAGGTAGCCAAAATCCTCTTTCAGATTAATAGGATGGCTCTTCTTTGCCGGATCAGACATGGCGTGGCAGTTTTCACACTGCACATTCTGATGCCCCGAATCCTTTATCTTATCGACAAGTTCAGAATGGCATTGCTGGCAAAACTCCCTCCCTTTGTGTTTAACAGAAAAATCTTTCCAAAACTGCTCACTGGCTAAACGATGCCACTGGTACTTATAATCCCCGTTTTTTGCGGCAAAGTCGGATGGAACAAATATCACTCGTACGACTAACATCGTTACTACTACAGCTAATACTACGAACACCGGTCTCCATGCATGGCTCATTTCATAGCACCTCATCGCACCTTTTTTTATAAAATTACACTCATAATGTAAAACTGCACGCTATTATAATACTTGCCCTATGCGATGTCAATGACTTTATTAGGCCAAATAAAAAAAATTATTGCCCGTGTGGCCGGCTTCATTATAGGGTGGGTAGGGTGGATGGGGTAGCAGATAAGAAAATACCGGTGTGCCAAGGCCGCAAAAAAGGTGTAACCAGACTTGGAAATCAAGAGGAACTTGATTAATCGGCCGACCTGGCCGGATTGCCGACTTGGCCGGATTGCTGAATTTTGGTGGAGGCGGCGGGAGTCGAACCCGCGTCCGAAAGCACTACCCTCAAATCACTACATGTTTAGCCGGCCTACTTGTGTTTCAGGTTCAGGCCGCCAGCCAGCAGGCCATCCGTCACCCAATCCCCTGAATCTTACACTGAATGCCGGGGCATTCGCTCAGTGCCAGCCTGCTTTATTACGCCCTTATCCGATAGCAGGTTTCTCGGACAGGACGTCGCGCTTTATTTAAGCGGCGAGTGCTAATTCGTTATTGGCGTTTAAATTGTTTCCCGCATTTTTACGTGGTTGCGGAGCCACGACATGCGACCTGAGTCTCATAACCCCCGTCGAATCCATTCGCCCCCATGTGTTACTGCCTTCTCATCTCTCTTTCCATCTCTCGCTCCTTTATACTCTCCCGTTTATCGTGCTGCTTCTTGCCCTTTGATAATCCTATTTCAACCTTTATATGCGCACCCTTTAAATATAGCTTCAGCGCTATCATCGTATAGCCAAGCTGCCGCGCCTTGCCCCAGTACTTCCTGATCTCCTTCTTGTGCAACAACAGCTTCCTTGTCCTTGATGGGTCGTGATTCATTATATTGCCATGGCTGTATGGACTGATATGGCAATTTATTAAAAACGCCTCCTCATCTTTTATTACCACGTAGCTGTCTTTTAAGTTGGCCCTGCCCTCTTTTATTGCCTTTACCTCCGTACCTTTCAGGCTCAGGCCCCCTTCTACTGTCTCTTCTATAAAATAGTCATGGTACGCCTTCTTGTTCTGCGCCAATATCTTCATATATCATTATAGCATATCAGGTATATTCATTAGTATGAGCCATAATGCGGTAAAAAGTCAACTGCGCAATTGCCCCGGCAAATCCGCTTGCCAATGAAGAGCG
>JADFXO010000173.1 GCA_015233485.1 Nitrospirota bacterium | reverse complement strand
CATTAAATTTAAAGAGTCGATGATTGCTAACAGCAATCTCTGGCCAATAATGATAACGTTGGCAGCTACATGTGTTTTGTTTGTCTTATTATACCCTCCACCTTATAATGTACCGTTTGGCCCGGAAGAAGTTTCAAATTCAGCCGGATTTCCTGAACATTTCCTGGGACTAGTGCAGATTGAAGCAATAAAGCATCCTTGGTTCTAATATGTAACGAGCGTGGACGCAAGGTATCGAGAGTAAAGGAAAGTTGCATATTTTGTATTTCTTTAACATCATTGAACAAATACATTTCAGCATTCTTACCGGTGCTCCATACCGAATTTCCTTCCCAACCGGAGAAACCTCTTCCAAGTTCAGGAGCAATTGCAATGTAGACAGGGTAAAGGCCTGCTGGCTCTATCTTATAGAATGCTAAATCCCCTCGATTGTTTACGATTGGCTCCCGGTTAAGCAAAGTCTTTAGCTTACTTTCCAGTAAACCATTATCGTCAAAAGCAAGGCGATTTATATATATTCCGCCAAATCCGGAACGTCTGACAATATCCAGCTGTTCCTCTATAGGCATTTTACTCAAGACATCAAACCACTTTGAGGCATGCCGGCCTTTCATGGCACCATAGCTCCAAAGAAGTGTTTTTGAATGAACATAGCCTCTGAACATATCATAATCTCTCGCTTTATTCATGGGAGGGCTCTCAGGGAATTCGATATAAGGCAATTGGTAAATCATGGTTCCTTTTGGCACGGCTCCCTCGATAGTGTTGACGAATGCAGAGTCATCCCTGAATTCTTTTACAATACTATTGCGTGCTGAAAAGTAATTATGCATGTTACTTAAAGAGAGTTGAGGGAGCTGATCGAAAATACCTATAACTAACAAACATATAGAAATAAATATAAACTTATGTTTACCTGTGTTATTACCAGTGTTTTCTACAATCTTCTGTATGACAAGCAACGTTGCAAGAATGGACAAAAACGCAATAAAAACACTAATCCTGTTCAAACACCGAATCTCAGGAGAGATAAACATGCTAAAAAGAGTCCCAAATCCTCCTATTGTGGCATAAAGCAGCAGTGCCAGGTTAAACTCGGCAAGTGTTTTAAATAGGGCATCAGCAAGTAGCCCTTTTTCTCTCACAAACATTGCGATTAATAATACTATAAAACCTATACTGCCAATTATTCCGAGTGTTACAGTCATATTTTCATTTACCAAAGGTGCCGTTTGATCATAAACATTGGTAATATGTGCCAGCTTTTTAATAAAATGATTAGGCGTTGGTAATAGCAACTGGGTAATACGCAGCCCATATATTTCCGATTCAACAAAACTACGGCGCGCTACTCTGTTATTTGGACCATTGTCATGTTGATACAAAATACTTGGCGTTAAATTAATTAGAACAACACCTCCGATAATAGCCGTTATAATAAATGCGCTCAATAAAGGCTTAAAACATCTTCTCCTAAGAGAACTTACACTCCCGGACACGAGAATTATATAAATACCAAAGAAAGCGTAATAAACACCGGTACTGGCTGCTATCATGGAAGCGATTATCACACCAATCTGCCGGAGTTGTACTTTCCCTTCCTTGCTAAAAAAAGGAGGGATGTCCGTATCAATCCTGATAGCTATGTATATCAGGATTGGTATAGCAAAGTAAATAGAAAGACCCAGGTGCCCCAGTCGCTCATAATGATACGGCAAAAAAGTGTAGACAACAGAACCGGCAATTGCCATAAATGGTTTAACTTTCAGACGAATCATAACCAACAGTGCGGAAATAGTTGTCGAGATAAAGCCGAAGGCAAAAAGCAAATTAAAAATCAAAAAACAATTGCCAATAAATAAGCCTGATACTTTTATTATCAATAAATTTAAAGGCTCGGTATCCGGAAAATCATAAAATTCGGTACCAAATGGAGACCCGGTAAATGAATTATGAAGATACCACCCATTATCCAAAATTGTTTTTATTCCCCATTCAGTAAAAAGGCCATCCCCATAATATTCAAACGGTACATTATAAGGTGGAGGGTATAATAAGACAAACAAAACACATGTAGCTGCCAACGTTATCATTATTGGCCAGAGATTGCTGTTAGCAATCATCGACTCTTTAAATTTAATGGTTAACATATATAATAAATGGCTTCCACTTTTATCCTTTCTATGTTCATCGCCGGTTGTATCACATTTTACTTAATAGTGCTTTATAATGCAACTGCACTTCATTTGCCGACAGAGGAACATTTAATACGTTAAACTTACCAATTGATCCATTAAACGGTCTGTCACCACGAAACCAGTTACCTATTATTAAAGGCATATTGCTATTTTTAATGTTATCGACAATATCTTTTTGAGAAATTGTCTCTCCATTCAGATAGGCTGTGATTTTATTATTTTCATTAACGATTACGATATGGTTCCAGCGATTAACCTTAAGTGCAAATTTTGCGTAACCTGTCCACTCATGTCCATTTCCAATACCAAAGCCATAAACATTGTTATTGGGATTGACAGGATCGGTGTTTTCTATGGCAAATCCTTCGTGGTCATAAAACCCGGGATGATTGCTGATTATATCGGCATAAGGAACTTGTTTAATCTTTGGTTTTACTGATAGTTCAATCGTAAAATTATTATCCAAATAAATCAGGGTTTGTGTCTTTTGAGTTCCAGTTCCCGAGATAGTTTCCCTGGATAAATCTAAAGATATGTAGTCTGCATGTATTATAGGGTCATCTATCAGACAGTATTTAGAGTCCATTTTTCTGCATGTTATTTTATTCATCGGTATTTTATTGTATTTAACCACAGATTTTTCATCTGTATTTCTTATTATTGAAGCACCTACAAGCACGTAGTCCTCAGAGCTCTTGCTTATAGTTGTGAATATTTTGGAGTCGCTAAAAATAAATTTGTATTCAGTGGTTGAGTCTAAGCTTATAACTTTTCCCAACAAAAAATATCCCTTGGGGGGATTGCCAGGCGTATATCGAATAATATACAATTTGTTCTCAAGAATAAATTTATTGAGATCCGCATATTGCAATTTGCCACTATTGTATTCCTCGATGCTATGAAATTGGTATCTTGTTTTTCTATTAGGCATATGCGTATAAAAATATTCCGGAGTGATATCCTCCATTGTTATAATTACAGCGCCATCCGGAACTTTAGCTAATATATCATCTTGCAATGCGTGTTCGAATAACATCCCGGAACTACCATTTAGCATGCCGAGATATCCATTGTAAATTTCAATAACTTCAGCATTATTTTGAATATTTATAAAATTGACTATTGTCAATATTATTATCAATATATATTTAAAATGTTTCGTTATATTTATATGTAAAGATTTTGATAGCCACAAAAAGGCTCCAGTTAACAAAAGCAGTATTCCATGATATTGAATATATACAGGTAAATACCCGTTGCGAATGGTAACTTCATGTTGGAATTTAGGCGATGCCGCTATCATAAGCGCAGGGATAACGGATAACGCAGAACCAAATATAATAAGGAATCTAGGTTCCTCTGATTTTAAGGATAATTTTGAGAATAGTTTATAAAATAAAACTATAAATAACGTACAGCTGATTGCGTTTATAATAAGAATATTATTAACTTTAATATCGGTAACATGACGAAATCTATTGAAGATTATAGAAGATAGCGGCAATGACGACAATGTTTGCTTTGCCAATGTCTTAAAGTACAAACGCAAATCAAGATTAGGGGCGTAGGTTGACGGGATACCGGATATATTATGCCTTAGATATAGAGTTAATAATCCTAGAATTACTACAATTATGAAAAATGGAATAGTTTGTTTTATTGCCGTTTTTAAATTATTTCTTTGAAAATAGATTAAAATAAAATGAAGAATGAAGAAAAGATACGAGATTTCGTATGTAAGACATCCTGCCAAAAATAAAAACAGACTGAGCACCAGGTAGGATTTTTTAGCTTTTACTATGTACTGTTGCAATAAAATTAAAGACAACAGTGCATAGAAAAATATCAAATAAAGTAAAAATGGGAAAGAAAGTATAGGATCGTGATAAAGTCTGAATTGATAAAAAATAGGAATGACCAACATCGATAAAAGAGATAGTATTTCTGATTTTGTGGTTAACCAAATTAAGTATCCATATAACAAAATATTTGTGCAAAGAAATACTATCTTTAAGATATTCAAAATAATAACGTTATCTTGTGAATAAAATAAGTAGTAAATGAGGTATCCAGGGGCAAGATAAGCTAAAGGGTAAAATCTGCCAACATTTGTTACCCACTGTTTAAATATTGTATAATTGGCGTAGCATACGCTTGATAGATTCACCTGCCTGCCGTTGACAATAAATGCACCTCTTAAACTGGAATTAGTGCGGTCGTCAGAGTAAAATCCACCATTCAGCAATGGAGATACTGTTATAACTACATATGCAAGAATGAAAATAATATAATATTTGTTTCTTTTAAAAATATTTGATATTGTCATAATAATAAAAACCTCTTAGTAAACGTTCATAGCATTATGTTAGCGGTTATACGCCAACGCGGTATATAGCCCTATCCTTGTGGTTTTATGGCATTTTATCATATTATACTCAATACCGATTTGTAACGCAATTTTACTTCATTTTCTGACAGCGGAACATTTAATATATTGAACTTGCCAATTGAACCATTAAACGGTCTGTCCCCCCGATACCAATTACCAATTATTAAGGGCATTTCACTATTTTTAATGGTATCGATAATGTCTTGTTGGGCAACTATCTTTCCATTCAGGTAGGTTATAATTTTATTACTCTCCTTAACGATTGCAATATGGTTCCATCGATTAACCGTAAGTTCAAATCTTGCGAACCCAGACCATTCATGTCCATTTCCAATACCAAAACCATAAACATTGTTATTGGGGTGTGCTGGATCGGCGTTTTCGATAGCAAAACCTTCATGGTCATGAAATCCGGGATGATTGCTGATTATATCGGCATTGGCAAACTGTTTATTTTGGGGTTTTACCGATAGTTCAATCGTGAAATTATCATCCAAAAATATATTGGTTTGAGTATTTTGGGCTCCCGACCCTGAAATAGTTTCCCTGGGCAAATCTATTGATATGTAATCGGCATTGGTTACAGGATCATCGACCATACAGTATTTAGCGTCCATTTTTCTGCACGTCATTTTATCCAACGGTACTTTAGTGTATTTAACAAGTTGTTTGCCATCTGTATTTGTCAGTAATGTAGTGCCAATGAGAACATAGTTTTCAGAATTTTTGCTTATAGTTGTGAACACTCTTGGCTCGTTAAAAATAAATTTGAATTTAGCGGCCGGATCGAAGCTTTTGACTTTTGCCAATAACAAGTATCCCTTTGGCGGATTGCCTGGTGTATACTGAGTAATATACAACTTGTTTTCAAGAATATATTTATTGAGATCCGCGTATTGCAATTTGCCGACATTATATTCTTCCATGATATGAAATTGGTATCTTGTGCTTCCAATAGGCATATTAGTATAAAAGAAACTTGAATTGGTAAACAGATTAAATCCTGCTGAACTATTTGTAGATAGAATCATAGCACCATCCGGAACGTTGGCTAATATATCATCTTTCAATGCGTGTTCGAATAACATCCTTGAATTCCCCATTAACGATTGCGGAGATCCATTGAATACCTCAATTACTGCGGCATTGGTTTGAATATTCAAAAAATTGACTATTGCTAAAATTATCACCAAAACGTGCTTTAAATATCTATTTTTTTGCAAGTATAACGTTTTTGATAGCCACAAAACGGCTCCGGTCAATAAAAGCAGCATTCCATAATATTGAATATATACAGGTAAATACCCTTTACCTAAGGTTACTTCAGATTGAAATTTAGGCGATGCAGCAATCATAAGACCCGGGATAAAACACAATACAGAACCAAATATTATCAGGAATTTATGTTCAACATCTTTTAAAGATAATTTTGTGAAAAGCATGTAAAGTAAGACTACAAACAATACAGAACTGATTACACTTCTAATGGGGTTATAGTTAACTGTAATATAGGCAATATGATGAATACGATTAGGAAGAGTAAAAATTATATAAGACATCGGTAATGATGACAACGTTTGATTCATAAAAGTCTTAAAGTACAAATAAAAGTTAAGGTTAATGGTATATTGTCCCAAAATATGGGGTGCATTATGTCTTAGAAACAGAGATAAAATTCCCAAAAATATTACGATTATAATAAATGGAGAAGTTTGTTTAAGTGCCATTTTCAAATTATTTATCTGAAAATAGATCAAAATAAAATGAAGAATGAAGAACAGATAAGAAATTTCATAAGTAAGACATCCGGCTAAATATAAAAGCATACTGAGCACCAGGTAGTATATTTTGCCTTTTACCAGGTATTGTTGCAATGAAATTAAAGATAAAAGCGCGTATAATAATACAAAAGAAAGTAAAAAAGGGTAAGAAAGTATAGGGTCATGATATACCCGAAATTGAAAAAAAACGGGAATTAGTAACATCGATAAGAGAGATAACATTTCTGATTTTGTGATTAACCATATTAAATATCCATATAACAAAATATTTAAGCAAAGAGATAATATCTTTAAGATATTCAAAAATATAACTGTATCTTGTGAATAAAATATGTAGAAAGGCAGGGTTCCTGGAAAAGCTGATAGAGGAAAAAACCTGCCCGTTTCTTTTATCCAGTATTTATTGCCATCTATAGAAAAGTTAATATAATCTGCTAAATAGCTTGATAGATTCAATTGCATGCCTTTGCTGACTAATGTCCCTCTCACATATGAACTAGCTTGATCGTCATCGTAAAAACCGGCGTTCAGCAACGGAGATAATGTGATCACAATGTAGGCAAGAATGAACATAATATAATACTTGTTACGTCCAAAGACATCCGATATTGTCATCACACCTCCTTTGGCAGGTCTTCGTAACCAGTGCAGCTGTTAAACAAATAACCCGAAATATAACTCTCTTATTTTGACGGTGTCATTAATTACCATATTACATCCATTTTTGTCAATCATTGACTGCGCCATTAATTAAAGTTCTTTTACGGAATTAAGCTTTTATATCAACTTGCCGATAGGTCAGGAGTGTATGAAGCAGCCGTTAATTTGGGTCGTAATCCGTAGTCGCTAATCGATAAATAAATCACTGAGGCGCTTAAGAGGGACACTTAACGAGCGCTTGCACATGGTTCTTAAATTGTTATGGAATTGTAATTGTGGTATAATTGTTTGGACGTTAATTATACATGGAGGCAAGCCACTAAAGTGATATACGGCGTAACTATCGGAGGAAATACCCAGGACGAAAGTAAAGAACCGCCTATGAAAGAGCCCTCGAACAATGTTACTTATGTACCGATGCTTTTCATCGCTTTAGTTCTGAGACTCATCGTTGCAGCCTTCATTGAGGGATTTCCAGTGGATATAACCACGTTCAAGTCATGGGCGGAGATTGTAGCAGATAGAGGTTTTGCCGGATTCTTCTCAGGTGACATATTCGCGGACTACCCGCCCGGATACATGTATGTCCTTTACCTTATCGGAAAGATAAAAATGGCACTGCATCTGGACTTCAATTCCACCTCTTACCTGGTTTTAATTAAGCTTCCCAATATTTTATGCGACCTTCTTACCACCCACGTCATTTACGTTATGGGCAGGAAGCGTTTTTCCCTTTCACACGCCCTCATATTTGCTTCCTTTTACGCGTTCAACCCTGCGGTGATAATCAATTCAGCGGCCTGGGGGCAGGTGGACTCCATTTTTACGCTTTTCATAGTCGTAACTGTGGGGCTTTTATCCGGAGGCACGGTTTTACCGGGTATAGCAGCCTTTACCATAGCCCTGCTCATTAAACCCCAGGCACTTATATTTGCCCCGGTTGTGTTTTATGCATTATGGATAAAACGCTCACCCAAGGAGGCGGCCCTGGGTTTGTTAATCGCGGCAGCCATATTTGCC
>JADFXO010000172.1 GCA_015233485.1 Nitrospirota bacterium | reverse complement strand
TCTACTTCTTCAACATAACTCCTGTCCATACCACTGATGATACTACTGTCGATTCATAATTGTCCAGAATTATTTGATTTGCCCTGTCCCTCCTTGGTTTTAAGGCCAGAATAAATCCACCGTGGCCGTGGGGGTATCCAACTTGAATGGAAATACCGTTTGTGCTATCATATATATAGCCCTCCTGCTTTTTTTGATAACCTTACAGGTGATATTTATACCACCTGCTACCCTTTAAGCACGGGGGCTTCTACCTTTTTTTCTGTCTCTATATCGGATTTAGGGTTTTAGCATCGCTGGTATCAACTATATATTCACCAAATTTAAACCTGTCGAGAAAGTGCATGTATGCGGGATAGTTTTTTATTTTACCCTCCAGTTCTTTTATAAAGCGTTTGGTTATGGTGTGGATGTCTCGTGGTTCGCCTGGCTCGACAAGGGGGGCGGCAATTATTATTTTATAAGGTTTCATTTGTCCCTGCGTGACAAATAACGGCAAAATCTCCGCCCCTGTTTTTTCGGCCAGTATGGCAGGCCCAAGCGGAAATAACACCTTGTGCCCTAAGAAATCGAATACATCGTGCCTTCCCACGTGTTTTTGCGTGCCGCTTCCATCTCCCGTTACCATCACCACGCCTCCTTCTTTAAGCCACAGGAATATCGGCCTTAGAAATGATTCGGCATTCACTATCTCAGCGGGGATTTTCGCCTCATCCCTGAGTCTCAATCTGAAGGCGACATGCCTCCCTATCCAGCTCAGGCCGTCATCCGATGGAAGCCCTATCTGCTTCATCTTGTATCCAAGCCTTGCCAGGGCAACAAGCGGTATATGTACAGGTCCGAAATGCCCGTGGACAAGGATAACGCCCTTTCCCTTTTTCAGCGCGGTATTGAGATGTTCAAGTCCCTCGAAATCAATGGTCTGCTCTACCTGATGGGTATGAAATTTCGGGAATAGAAATATTGCCAGACGGTCAACGTAGTGGTTTTTTAAGTACTCTTTTATAATCTTCGACTTCTGCGCGTCATCTATTGTCATAAATCTGGAGAGATTCTCCCTGAGTATCGCAGCCTTTCCTCTTGACAGGGCAAAATGCAGCTCTCCCATTTTATTTAATAATCTGAGGCCGGAGGCAACCGGCAGTTCCTCTACCGTCCAGCGCAGAGGATACCAAACAATTAGTCTTAGGATATCACGAAAAATGCTTTCCTTTGTTACCATTTGGTAAACTTTTTCAGTACGCCGTCTATCAGGCCCTTAAACAAGAGATAGAGCCTTCGTAGGCTCTTGTCGTACACTACGATGCCTATGGCGGACTTTATGACGTTCATAAATAACGAGACATACGCCAGAGGCGAAAACGTGCCTATCTTTTTCATATACTCAAATATCAAAAACATGTTTCTTACCCTGTAGTAGATTTCCATATCCTTGAGCCTTATGCTCTCTCTGCCCATGAGGCTTTTCGCGTCCTGCCGTTTCAGCTTTTTGTAAAACAGTCCGTCTTTGATAAACACGATGTTTGTATATAAAGATGCCATGAGGCCATAGACAAAATCATCTCCGAGGTAGAAAAATCTCCTGTCTGGATAGCCGATCTGTTCAACAATGCGACGGCTTATCAGCATCCCCTCAAATGTGGCGTAGTTTTTAAACGAAAACCTGCAGTTTTGGGCAAACTCCCCATTCCTTACCGGCATCATCTTCCCCATGCTCAGGGAGAAATGGCTGTCGTCACCAAGGACGGTACCGTCGGAGAATTTCTTGTTCGGCAGGACGCACTCCCCCGCCGCCGTAAACGACAACATCACCTCAAGGGCGTTTTTAACCGGCTCCACATCGTCGTCCATCAGCCAGAGCCAGTGCGCGCCACGCTCATACGCACGACGTACCCCCTCGTGAAATCCCCCCGCGCCTCCCGTGTTCCTGTGCATCCGCACGTAGTATATGTCTATGGCGGCCACACCGCTTAATGTTTTATGAGACTCGACGGGTTCTGTTACGCCGTCAGTTGGAATAATGTCTATGAAGCCTGCCTCAAGGAGCCTTTGGGGTGTGGCATCGGTTGAGGCGTTGTCTATTAAGTATATGGCGTCTAAGGGCACGGTCTGGCCCTTCAGGGCCTCAAGGCACTCAAGCAGGAGTTCCTTGCGATTGTAAGTTACCACTACGGCAGAGACAGGTTGTCTTTCCATTTGTATCAGCGCCTCAGCTCTTTTAGTCTTATAAGGGCGTTAAACATTGTCTCAATGTAGGGGGTGCCCGGGTTGGTATAGTATTTCGGATATAGAAGGTCCTCGCCCCCGGCAACGATGCCCTCGGCAAGGGCAGTTTTGTATAGCGCTGTGTGGGGTTCGATTCTCATTGAGTTAAACTCAAAGTGAACCCTGTCGCCCATCTGCAACTTGGCTTTTAGGGAAAACGCCGTCAGCTCTATAAATGTCTTAACATCTTGTCCCGGCGGGTTCTTAAAGAAATTATAGCTTACCTCAATGCCGCCTGAGGCCCTGAGCAGTTCATATGTCCTGAGGATATCGCCTTTAGTTATATTTTTGCCAAGTCTTTCAAGGACTGTGTCTGAAAAGCCGTCAGGCGACAGGATGGTTGTCTTACAGCCGGCACGTTTAATGAGCGCTATAAACTCCTTATCCATTGACTTTTCACTAAACCAAGCCGACCATGACAGGCCTTTTATATCGCGGCGAATAAGCTCCTCACATATCTCCCCTGCATGTCTTTTGGGTACGTTGAACATGGAATCAACAAAGGTAAATTCCGTTACCCCGCTGTTTACGGCCAGTTCTTCGATCTCATCAACTACATCCGGCGGGCGCCTTAATCTCATGGACTTGCCGTTTAAAAAGCCATAAATACAATATGTGCAGTTTAAGGCGCAACCCCTCTTGGTTTCTACCCCTATGGCGTCGCTTGCCTTCCTGTATTCCCCGATATTCATTTCGGCCCGCAGCGGGGCATTTAAGATACTTACATCGGAGGACGCGGCCTTGCCTGTAAAGAGTACCTCGCCGTTTTTTCGATAATAAACAGAGGCAACCTTCTCAGGCTCCGAGATGTTTTCGATGATAAGGGGGAATGTTATCTCGCCTTCAAGAAATACCCCAAAGTCAATTCTCTGCTCATCTTTCATAATCTCCTCAGCGAACATAGAAAACCCGGACCCGCCCGATACTACCACTGCATCCGATACCTGCTTTATTACGTCCAAGGTATCTTTAATATAATTATAATAAAACACCACCTGCCGTTTATTGGTCGAATCGATATTCCTTATAGAAATCCCTATGATTTCGGGACAAAAGGCCATGAGGGTATCCCTTAACTTATCAAACGGTTTATTGCACACGTTGAGGTCAATGACCCTGACTTCGTGAGTAGTGAGCTGTGCCTTAAGGCAGGCCAGTCCGAGCGGGAACACCAGGCGCTCACCGCCTCCGAGGTAGGATTGAATGAGGAGAACTCTTATTGCCGGCCTCCACCAAGGCCCTTTGCCAGCCGGCAGGCCCGTTGCAGGCCGACATAGAAGCGCTTAAACACAGGCCTTAGCGCCTTGCTGTTTAAGACGTCAACGATGCCTGGGGCAGTGAGGAATTTTAACAGGGCATTCGGGAATTTACCGCCCCTTGCGACCGTCATAAGGAGATTCAAATAATTGGGCTGCCTCATGGTGTAGGACTTTGAGTAGATGTCCCTCTTGTCGTCTGCGATAAGGCCGTCGTCCCTGGCCATATTGTAGAGTTTTGTATCGGGATAGAGGACGAGGGAAAATGGCTGAAGGCGAAAGGGTTTTGGCATCCCGGAGATAAACCTGAGACTCTCTATCTTGTCTTTGTCTGTCTCATAGGGGACGTCGAGGATGAAGTCATAGCTGGGCGGGTACATCTTGTCTTTGTACTTGTTGATTATATTGATGGCGCTCATCATCTTGTCGTTTGACATGGCTGAGCGGTTAAAGAGGTCCTGAATCCTCTTGCTGGCACTCTCAACACCCATTTGAAGATATAACAGGCCGGCGTCAACAAGCAGTTCCATCTTCTCCTCCGTCACTGTGAGAGGGCTTGCCAGACACGAAAACGGAAGCGCAATCTTCTCCTTGTATTCCTTACAAAATTCCTCAATATTTTTCAACCCGCGGGCAAAAAACGCATCATCTGAGATCCAGATAAAGCCGATATAGGGCATATGCTCTTTCACCCACAGGAGTTCGCCGATGACATGGCCGGTAGTTCTCCACCTTAAATAACCCTTGCCGCTGTAGAGGTTTTTGATGGTGTCGTTGATACAGTAGGTGCACTTATGCGGACACCCCCTGCCGGTCATTGTCTGATAACCGATTCTCTTCAGATAGACCGACACAGTTCCACGCTCAAGAAATTGCTTTGTTAGGGCGTTTGTCAGCGGCACAATTTGCCCATCTGACATAGCATAGTGCCCGGTAAACGAGTAATCCGGCATAGGATAGCTGTCAAGGCTGCCAGAAAGCGGTCTGACGGGGTTTTTAATTATACTGCCGTTGGATTTACTCCAAATATTGCCGGCACCGGAGCAGTCCCTGCCTTCGGCAATATTGTTGGCAACTTCGAGCATTGCCTCCTCACCGTCGCCTACACAAACCATGTCGGCGAACTCAAGACACTCTTTCGGCCTGATGGTGGGATGTACGCCGCCCCATATCACAGGAGTAGTCAGGGCAGATTTTATTTTTTTTGTAATCTGTACGGCACAGTCAAAATGATTCGTCATCAGCGTTATCCCGATTAAATCGGCCCCCCTGCATATCTCTACCATCTCATCCATGGTGTGAGCCTCGTATCTGTCCTTGCCAAAGACGATGTTGTCACCTTGCGGGTCTGGCAGAAATAGCATCTGTGTCTGGTGTCCATGTTGTTTGAGATACGCCGATATTGTCCTTAACCCGAAGGTGGTTATATCAGGGTACGGGCTAATCAGGGTTATTTTCATTGTATTGGCATTCCTCCATGCGCATATAAATCTAACATAATTGGCGGCTTGATTTCAACTTTTCGCGGAAGCCGGCCCAAGGCAAACGCACGATGATAATGACAGAATGTTAAAGAGGGCGGGGAAAAACTACATGACGGATTTAAACGGCCGCCTTTGTGTTGTGCCCGTCGCCTTTATACTAATGCCGGTGATTTTGAATCAGGGAATAGTAAAATCTTCAGCCTTTTGGAAATTATATGACCGTGTATTAAGTATCGTTGGAAGCGCAGCTATCAAGGGTAACAAGGCCTGCATTGCCTATTGGGCAGTGGATATTGACACCACCGTCCTGATTCTGTACAGTTCAGCATCCGAAAGCCCCTGCTCTTTTACCTCAGTGTGGGGGGATAAACGCCTCCTGAAGTTCTTTGTTGCGTATTTCAGCGCTCACTTCCGATACGCCTTTTACCATGAAGTAATACTTGATTTTAGGCTCAGTACCCGAAGGCCTGACAACTACCCTGGAGCCATCGCGAAAAAGAAACGATAACACGTTTGAGCGCGGCAGACCTGAGACCCCGTCTTTATAGTCTCTGATTTCCTGAAATTCAAGGCCGCCAAGCAGCTTTTTCGGCTCAGTTCTCAGTGAATCCATAATTGACATAATGCCTTTGTGTCCCTCCTGGCCTTTCATTGTAATGGAGACGAGGGATTCACAATAATAGCCGTATTTTTTATAAATATGTTGGAGTCTCTCATAAAGGGACGACCCGAGCGATTTATAATAAGAGGCCATTTCGCAGATTAAGCTGGCAGCAAGGACGCCGTCCTTGTCACGCGCGTATGTGCCGCGCAGATAGCCATATGATTCCTCTGCCCCAAAGATGAAATCCCTGTCGGGGTTGAGCTTAATCCACTGCCCGATGTACTTAAAACCCGTCAGAAGCTCTACACACTGGACAGAATAGCCGTCGCATATATCTTTGATTAAGCCGGTGGTCACGATGGTCTTCACAACCGATGCCCTGTTGCTTTGCAGCATACCGGCATCCATGAGACCGGCTAAAATATAATCCGTAAGCAGCGCCCCCACCTGGTTGCCGTTTAGTAAGACATGCTCAGCGTTCAGGTCCTTTACGGCAGCCCCAATTCTGTCACAGTCGGGGTCGGTGGCAAGTACGATGTCGGCGTTTGTCCTTGCGGCGTACTGCAGTGCGATTGAAAAGGTTTCCCTGTCTTCGGGATTTGGAACCTTTACGGTTGGAAAATTCCCGTCGGGCGCTGCCTGTTCTTCGACGAGGCAGATGTCTGCGGCCGTGAACCCCTTTCTTCTGAGTATCTCAGGGATGAGCCTGTAACCGGAGCCATGCAGCGGTGTATAGACAATGGTAAGACTTTCGTTAATCGGGCGAATCGACTGCCTTAGGATTTCGTTCAGGTATGCCTCGTCAATTTCACGGCCAATGTATTCTATTAGACCACTGTCTAAGGCATCGTCAAACGGCACAACGGGTATACCTGAAATATCCGTTACCTTATTTACCTCGTTTATGATATTTAAGTCGTGAGGATGGATAATCTGCCCGCCATCGCCGAAATATACCTTGTATCCGTTATATTCCGGGGGATTGTGCGAGGCGGTGATGCACACACCCGCGGCGGCTCTCTTGTATCGCACGCAAAAGGACAACTCCGGTACAGGCCTTAACGAGTCAAACAGATATGATTTTATGCCATGGGCGGCGAACACACGGGCAGTCTCTCTGGCAAATACCCCTGAGTTATGTCTTGAATCAAATGCAATACAAACGGCAGTATCCATGCCTTTGTACATGCTCAACAGATAATGCGCCAATCCGGCGGTTGCTATTCGTACCGTATAGACATTCATCCTGTTTGTACCCGCGCCGAGGACTCCGCGTAGGCCGCCCGTGCCAAATTCAAGCTGCCGGTAAAACCTGTCGGTCAATTCGTTGTTATCAGTGCCGTCGAGCAGCCGCTGAATCTCCAATCTCGTTTCTTCGTCAAACACTGGCAGGCTGGCCCACTGCCTCGCCCTGCTGAAAACGAGTTTTTTCATCAATACCTCCTCAGCCCCGAAACAGGGGCAGAAACAGCAAACCCGCAAGGGGTATGGAGATGATACAACAAACGCGGTTAAAATTCAAGTTACCCTTTACTCACTTGTATTTTTTGGTGTATACTGACGTTATAAATGATAAAAAAATGAGGTAATCCAGTGAACTACAAAGAAATACAACATATCCTTATGGAAGAGCTTAGGCTTATGCACTTGCCGATTGCCGTTAAATTTATTTTTAGCGATAGGGAACTTGAGGATTTTAAAAATAATGCTTCTTACCACATACCAGTTCATCCTATAACATTCTGTCAATTTGAAATTGGTCCGAGGATGAAGGGGCAGACTATTTTAGGGACAAAAGAGACTTTGGGCTGCACGAATGCGGATTATGTATTTGGGTGGAAACCTCTGGATGACGCTGAAATCAAAAGTCACCTAAAATATGCTCAAAACGCAGAGCAAGCCGAAAGATTTGTAAAAAGTAAGTCTCGTTTACCGGAGGGGCAGTTAAAGGCCTTTGTCGTTTCGCCCCTTTCTGATTCATATTTCACGCCTGATGTCGTTCATTTTTACTGTGACACAATGCAGGCGTACCACCTGATAGCTGACTATATGGCCGCCCTGGACGTACATCCGTTGAGACCGTCTCTGACAATGAACTCATCTGCCTGCGGGGGGTGCGTATTTTCTTACAATGACAACACATTGAACATGGTAACGGCCTGCAGCGGCAGTTATAACTCAGGAAAGACCGAACGCGGTGAAATAAATGTCATGATTCCGGGCAGGCACATAGAAAAGACAACTCAAAGACTGTTAGACAGGAAAAAACTGCATGGAAGTTCCTCGATTACAAGGCCCGGCGATCAATTCCCCGGCGCCGACGTCTGCAAAAACTGCCCGCTTATCATATGCGTTAAATCAAAGGATTGCAGGGACATGCGGGAAGAGTGAACTTAGCGATAGCGGCTTAAAGCCATTTCGAAGGTGGGAATTAAAAAAGTGACGCCTGAAAAGTGACG
>JADFXO010000171.1 GCA_015233485.1 Nitrospirota bacterium | reverse complement strand
TCTTATGTGTGTCAGTTGTTAACTCTACCTTGTCGAACTCTATGGTTATGTTGTACCTTTCTGATGACGCCTCAAGCTTCATGGGAAACCATATTCCTTCGATTTTCTTCGCCTCTTTATATGCGATGTGCAAACTCTCCCCTCTGGGTAGCGCTATCGCCTGTTCTATGGGTTTCAGTGTGTCCTTATCAAGAACTATGATTTGCCCGGGCCTCTTCAGATAGAACGAGCTGCCGGCGTCGGTAATGTTAATATCTTTTGAGTTCCACCAGAAAATCCCCTCTTTTACACATTTAACTATTGCGACCTCATCTTCATCCTTTAACTGCGGGCTGCTTTGAAAGACCCCGCCGCTTTGCCTGAGTTCGCCCACTGGAAAGCCCATCGAATATACCTTCACATCGAAACCATCCGGCGTTACCCTGATTGAGGCGTCTCCTGACATACTCCCCCCGGACATCTTTATATCCACTGCGGCCGACCCCTTAATCTCTGCAATGTGGCTTAACCTGTCCATGAGCAGGGGCAATGTCAGGAGGGGTTCCTCCTTTATTAGGGAGACCTTTGTAGTACAGGAAATCACAAAGATAAAAATACTAAATATCAAGAGCTGCTTTAATGGCCTCATCAATGTCCTTTACTCCTATTAGTTTTATTTCTGGTTTAATATTTGCGTTAAGTCTGCCAAGATTGGAT
This sequence comes from Nitrospirota bacterium, assembly GCA_015233485.1. Lineage (GTDB taxonomy): Bacteria > Nitrospirota > Thermodesulfovibrionia > Thermodesulfovibrionales > Magnetobacteriaceae > Magnetominusculus. The sequence continues at coordinate 7,427 of JADFXO010000171.1, read as the reverse complement.
TCGGGTAGAATTGCCTCCTTAAAGCCTATCTTTGCACCCTCTCTGATCCTTGCCTCCGCGTGAGACACCCCTCTGATTTCGCCCGAAAGTCCTACCTCTCCAAACACAAACACATGCTCCCTTATTGGCAGCTCCTTAAACGATGACACTATCGTTGTTACTATCCCAAGGTCGAAGGCCGGTTCGGCTATCCTCAATCCCCCGACTACGTTGAGAAACGTATCCATCCCGCCCATGTGTAATCCGCCTGTTTTCTCAAGCACTGCTATCAGGAGGTTAACGCGGTTGACATCAACGCCAATAGTGGTACGTCGTGGGAGGCCGAACGTCGAGGGAGAGACAAGGGCCTGAAGCTCCACCATTATTGGGCGTGTCCCCTCTACCGTGGCTACCACTGTTGTGCCGGAGACGCTCTGCGGCCTTTCGGACAGGAACAGCTCTGACGGGTTTGTTATCTCTGCCAGTCCGCCGTCTCTCATCTCAAAGACCCCTATTTCGTTTGTTGAGCCGAAACGGTTCTTCACCGCCCGTAAAATCCTGTACGCGTGCCCCCTGTCGCCCTCAAAATACAGCACCGTATCAACGATATGCTCAAGCACTCTGGGCCCGGCGATGGCGCCTTCTTTTGTCACATGCCCGACGAGGAATATGGGTATCTCAGAGCCTTTTGCTAACAGCATCAGCTTCAGGGCGCATTCCCTTACCTGCCCGACAGACCCGGGCGCCGATGGGATTTCCTGTGTGAACACCGTTTGAATAGAATCTATGACAATTATTGATGGTTTCATTCTTTTTATGTGCTCAAAAATATTTTCCAAACACGTCTCAGACAGGACATTCACTGACTGGCCGGGTATATTCAGCCGGTTTGCCCGTAGTTTTATTTGCTTTAAGGATTCCTCGCCGGAGACGTAAAGCGCCTGGTTTTTTATATGAGGATTTTGAGCGTAAAGGCTTGACAGCATCTGAAGGACGAGTGTGGACTTGCCGATGCCGGGGTCTCCGCCAATCAGTATAAGCGACCCGGAGACTATACCCCCGCCCATGACCCTGTTGAGTTCCTCGATGCCCGTGCTTAGGCGGTCTTCGCTTTCGAGGGTTATGCTGGCGAGGGACTGTGGGGTTGAGGAACCATCTTTTTTGATTGCCTTAACCCTGTCCTGTTTTTCCTCAACAAAGCTGTTCCATGCCCCGCAGTCCGGACACTTGCCAAGCCACTTTGGCGAGGCGGCACCGCAGGACTGGCACTCGAAGATTGTCTTCACCTTATGCACGAAGGACTCTCATCCCTTTGCCGATATGATAGGCGTCTTTAATGGCGGCCTCTACAGTTCTTTTTGCCGTTTGAACTGACTCAAGGCAGCCATGCCCAAGGGCGAGATTGGCTGCTATAGTTGCCGAAAACACGCAGCCCGTCCCGTGATAGCTTCCGTCATATAAGGCGGTTTCCATTCTTATAAAATCCCTGCCGTCATAATATGTGTCTACTGCAGATTGTTTGAGATGTCCGCCGGTTATTACCACTATCGGGCAGCCCATGCCATGAACGATTCTTGCGGCTTCCATTATGTCTGATTCGGCCTCTACCGGTATACCGCTGAAGAGTGATGCTTCCGGGATATTCGGCGTAAATATCCTTGTCAGCGGCAGCAGGTCTCTTTTTATCACGGCGACTGCCTCCGGGTTGAGCATTTCCTTCCCTGACGACGATACCGCAACGGGGTCAACGACAAGGTTATTTAGCTTATACTTTTTTATTATGCCAACTAAGATACCGACAAGTTCGGCGTTACACAGGACGCCTGTTTTTAGGGCGTCGGGGATGATGTCGTCAAGCAAAACGGCCAACTGCCTTTCAAAGGTGGCACCGTCAACGCCGTAAACCCCCTCTACCCCAAGCGTGTTTTGTGCCGTTATAGAGGACGCCACAGCCATACCGTGTACGCCGAGGGCGTTAAACACCTTTAGATCAGCCGCAATTCCGGCCCCGCCGCACGGGTCAAGCCCCGCCACCGTCAACGCGGATTTAATCAATTATTTCCCATGCAGGGCGCGCTCCACCGTCTTAATCGCGCAGAAATCGGAGCACATGCTGCATACCTCTTTTTGTGCCGGCGGCATATGGGCGCGCATCGCCCTGACTTTTTCAGGATTAAAGGACATAGAAATCTGGCCTTCCCAGTCGAGGGCCTTTCTGTAGCGGGCCATTTTGTTGTTTCTTTCAATGGCCGACGGTACCCCCTTTGAAATGTCGGCCGCATGGGCGGCTATCCTTGACGCGATGACACCCTCTACGACGTCTTCCACATTAGGAAGCCTCACGTGTTCAGACGGCGTAACGTAGCAGAGGAAATCAGCCCCCGCCGCGCCCGCTATTGCCCCGCCGATGGCCGCCGATATATGGTCATACCCCATGCCGCAGTCAGTCACCAGCGGTCCGAGCACATAAAACGGCGCGCCGTTACACAGTGATTTCTGGAGTTTTATATTCATCTCCACCTGAGGCAGCGGCACATGCCCCGGCCCTTCAATTATCGCCTGAATCCCGGCCTCAAGGGCGGTTTTCTGGAGCTTGCCAAGTATTATCAGCTCCTCTACCTGTGCCCGGTCAGTGGCGTCGGCCAGGCAGCCCGGCCTCATGCCGTCGCCAAGGCTAAGCGTCATGTCATATTTTCTGCATATCTCTATGAGCCTGTCATAGTATTCGTATAGGGGGTTTTCCCTGTTGTTTACGATCATCCACTCAAGCATGATTGAGCCGCCGCGGCTGACTATATCGAGGATTCGTCCTTGCGCCTTCAGGTGGTTTACGGCGCCCATTGTGAGGCCGGAATGGACGGTAACAAAGTCCACGCCCTCTTCGGCATGTGATTCGATTGTCTCAAACAGCTCATCCACGGTCATCTTAAGAACTGAGCCGTGCCTTTCGACTGCCCGTACCGCGGCCTCGTATATTGGTACCGTGCCGATTGAGATAGGGGAGTGTTCTGTCAGCGTCCTGCGTAATTCTTTAATCGGGCCGCCGGTGGATAAATCCATCACGGCGTCAGAGCCGTATTTAACCAGCAGGGAGAGTTTCTCCAGTTCCTCGTCGATGGATACGTGGTCTTTTGATGTGCCGATGTTGGCGTTGATTTTCGTACGCATACCGCGGCCTATGCCCAGCGGTGTAATGGCGCGTTTGGTGTTTCTTGTGATTACGCTATAACCGCTTGCGAGGTCTGATGAGACAGTCTCAGGCGGCAGGCACTCGGCGGCTGCCACCTCTTTCACCTCATCGGTAATGATGCCCTTACGGGCAGATTCTATTCTTGTCATCTTAGCAGCTCCAGGTATTTTTCTGTTACGACAGAGATATTGTCAGAAGACAGTATCCCGGAAATGACGGCAATGCCGTCCGCCCCAAACTCCATGACCTCCTTTACGTGCTGCGGTTTAATGCCGCCAACGGCAAACACCGGCAGTTTAACCTTGTGTTTGACCTCCTGAATAATATCAAGCCCTATCGGCTCGCCGTATTTTGCTTTTGATGGCGTTTCATAGATAGGGCCGAGCAGGATATAATCTGCCCCCTTACGCCGGGCGTCAAATGCCTCGTCGAGGCTGTGCGTGGATTTGCCTATGAGCAGTTTATCACCGGCAATCCTCCTTGCGGCGTCTATCGGGATGCTTTTTTCCCCAAGCTGCACGCCGTCGGCCTCCGAGCACAAGGCAATATCAACCCTGTCGTTGATAAACAGGAGCGCGCCATATGTTCTTGTCATCTGCCTCAATTCTCTGGCCATGCCCATAAGCGCCCATGCGGATATGGCCTTTTCACGAAGCTGCACGGCCTTCACTCCGGCCTTGAGGACATCTTCGACCGCGGTCAAAAGCGGCCGGGCCGGGTCTGAGGCACCGGTGATGAGCATTAACTTAAAATCAAGATTTGCCATTAGTTTAAAGCATCCCGTCAAAAGGGCTGCTTGCCGCGGCGTAGAGCCTGCGTGCAATCCTGCCGGCCTTGTAGGCAAATCTTCCCGCGATTACGGCGTGTTTCATAGCGGCTGCCATCATTATGGGCTGTGTCGCGCCAGCAATCCCCGTGTTTATCAAAACGGCGTCACAGCCTAACTCCATTGCAACGGCGGCGTCTGAGGCCGTGCCAACTCCGGCGTCAACAATGATGGGCACGCCCTTGACCGTCTCAAGGATGATTTTTATATTATACGGGTTTCTGATGCCAAGGCCTGAGCCAATAGGCGCACCCAGCGGCATTACCGCCGCCGCACCTGCATTGACCAATCTTTGGGCAACAATCGGATCGTCGTTTGAGTATGGCAGGACGATAAATCCCTCCTTAGCCAGTATCTCGGTTGCCTTCAGGAGGCCGCACACATCGGGGAATAATGTCTTTTCGTCGCCGATGACCTCAAGTTTGACGAAATCAGATATGCCCGCCTCGCGCCCAAGCCGGGCATATCGAAGGGCGTCCTCAACGCTGTAGCAACCGGCCGTATGGGGCAGGATTTTATACACCTTAGGGTCTATGTAATCAAGCAGATTCGGCGATTTCCTGTCGAAGATATTTACGCGCCTGACTGCTACCGTAACCATGTCCGAACCGGAGGCCTCGATGGCCTTTTTCGTCTCCTCAAAATCCTTATATTTGCCCGTGCCGACCCACAATCGGGATTTAAACTCAACACCGGCAATTATCAATTTGCCGTTCGATACACCGTCTTCCATAATTTAAAATATCCTCCTATATTATATAACTGATTACCCGCCGCCTACGAAATTAACCACTTCAACATTGTCGCCGTCTTTAAGGGCAGCGCTGTCATATTGTGCCTTCTTAACGATAGCCATATTAAGCTCAAGCGCTACCCGCAGGGGATTAATATCAAGCTCGGCAAGCAGTTCAGAGACGGTAGAGGCCGCCTTCGTGATATAATCGTCGCCGTTTAGCCGTATTTTCATATTAGTCTAATCTTCATGTTTAATACTTCAGCCACGCGCAAACGGGACTATTGGGGGGTGGGAATACGGCCGGCAGCCGCCCGTTCCCTCCGCCGGAATTACCCGTTTCAGGTTCAAGGGGTCACCACAGTGCAACAGGTATCTCAGACTGTAAGCCCGCTCAACAACAGGCGGCAGCCTCCCCCAGGGTATATGGGTAGATTATATAAAAACGCGAGGTTATAGGTCAATACAGCAATTCTCAATCAGGGCAAACGCATTAGCAGAAATAAAGCAGCGATTGCTATGCAGCTAGCGGCAGTAGCGGGGTTCCTGTATGTTCAGCGTATAATTTTCATAAACACGGCCTTGTTGTCGTCTTCCGCATAGTAGTGCGGCACGGTGGCCACGCATACATAGCCGTGTTTCAGATAAAACTCGCGCGCGGGTTTGTATTGCTCTTTAGTAGATGTTTCTATGTAGACAAACTTCCCGCCGGAGTCGATTATGCGCCTTTGCGCCTCATCTATCAACAGCCCGGCCGCCCCCCTGCCCTGCATGTCTTTCCGCACGGCAATCCAGTAAATGTCATACCCTGCCTCAGTCATCGTTATCGGGCCGTAACATATATAGCCTACATCCGCACCGCCGGCATCGGCGAATATAAAATTGTATTCGCTTTGTTGCCGCTTTGTGAGATTATCATCAAGCAGCTCTATAGCCACGGCAATTTCCCGATGGTGGAATACGCCCGTTGAATCAAGGATTTGCCCTACAGACTCGATGTCAGATTGCATGGCCGATGTCCTTAACGTAATTGATTGGCCTTTCATTTTCTCAGGGATGCCTCGATTATCATTCTGATGATGTCTGTCTCTGTATAACCGGCTTGAGCGGCCGCCGCCATGAATCCCGAATCATGGGATATGCAGGGATTGGCGTTTACTTCGATGACATATATGTTCCCTTCGCTGTCTACCCGCATGTCAACGCGGGCGTATCCCCTGAGGCCAAAGAGCCGCCAGCACTGTAACGCAGTTTGCCTGACATCGCTGACGCTGATACCTTCCGGGTTAAACTGTCTTATCGTGTTACGATACTCAAAGGACTGCGGCAGCCATTTTGCATCGTAATTGACTATCTCTGGTTTATCGGCAGGCCAATCCTTAAAAACTATCCCTGCAATCGGGAGGATTTCAAGTTCACCGTCTTTGTGTTCAATTATGGAGACATTGATTTCCCTGCCTGCAATAAAGACCTCTATCAGGAGCGGCTGCTTGTGTGTAGCGAAGGCCTCTGGCAACGAATCCATGAGTTTTCCGTGGTCAGTAAACACAGACGTGTCATCAATACCCACTGAGGCGTCCTCACATGAAGGTTTTACGATGTACGCGCAGCGCGACGGCAGAGACGGAGGAACACCGTCATATACATGCCACGCGGGCGTCGGAATACCACCGGTGCTCATCATGGACTTGGAGATAATCTTATTGGTCGTTGTCAGAATGGCGTCGTACGGGCAGCCCGTAAATGGAAACCCGGCAAGCTCAAAAAACCCGGCAACTGCCGGGAACAGCCGCTGGCCCATCTCGTTGCTTTCGACCAAATTGAATAATACCACATCAGGCGAAAAACCCCCTGACATCCAACCAAGCAGCTCATAGAGGCATTTTAAACCGCCGCCAAGGGCAAAGGTCTCATACTCAAAACCGAGAGTTCGCATCGCCCCGGTTACAACGGCAAGCTCGTCAAGGGTGTCCTCGGAGTCCGGCCTTCCCTCTATGATTTGCTCATGAACGATTGCTATTTTCACAGCTATTCGCCTGCCATCTGCCCGCATCAAAGTCAGCGCCCCGGTCTAAGGCGGATTGAATTATCTCTGAGATCAACTCGTCATAGCCAATGCCGTTTAGGGCACACAACATGGGCAAATCCGAGTGTGATGGGTGGAGGCCGGCAAGGGGGTTTATCTCAATAAATGAAAGGCGCCCGGCCGCGTCACATTTCAGGTCAACCCTGCCCGCGTCCCTGCAACCTATCGCCCTGTACGCCGCCAACGCTATCTCCGACGCCTCCTTAACAAGCGCCTCATCGCGGCAGAGTACGTATTTGACCCGCTCTTCGCAAAATTCCTTATTGACATATGAATACACCAACGGCTCAGCGTTATCAAGCAGTTTTACTTCCAGCGTTCCCACCGCGCGCGCGTTTTTACCCGTGCCTAAAATGCCCGTGGTAAATTCCCTGCCGGGTAGATACTCCTCCACGATGGCAGGCTGATTGTACATTTTTAGGACGAATTCGCAGCGCTCTTTGAATTCTGTCTCGTTGCCGACAATAGACGCGCTATCAATCCCCTTGCTCGTGCCTTCAGAGAGGGGTTTTATAAATAGCGGGAAGCCCTTTAATAATGGTACAGTCCAATCCAAAGAGTCTACTACGATATAATCCGGCGTCGGCACACCGGCTGCACGAACCACGGCCTT
>JADFXO010000170.1:7570-8141 GCA_015233485.1 Nitrospirota bacterium | reverse complement strand
ATTAATCTCTTAGAACATATCCGCAAGCAGTTAAATAAAACGTAAATCATACTAACCAATTATACAAGCTACACAAAAGCATTGTCAAGTAATCATAATATACTCGAAAACAACATGCCCCATAAGAACAAATAGACAAATAATGGGACAGGCACGAATATTATACTAATTTGAAATGATACGAGCAAAACACAAAATTTGTCATTCCCGCGGAAGCAGGAATCCAACCTTTTCAGGATACGGAGTACGGATGGGGTGGCAGATTAGGGAAATAGCGTATATTACTTAGCAAAAGCCTTAAACATGGCGAACATTGCAAATAACTGACCGGCCCAAAAGAGAAATATCCACTTTAATGTCTCGGATTTGGATTTCTCTATTTTGACTCCCAGATCAGATCTAACTGATTCTATTTTGAGTTCAAGTTCGGATTTAGACTTCTCTATCTCTGCTTTTAGTTCAGACTTAACAATCTCAAGGTCTTTTTTTAGCTCAGACTTCGCAATCTCAAGGTCTGTTTTAGTAACCAGCCGGTCTTCAATGATTTCCCTAAAGACCTCGACTATCTCTT
>JADFXO010000170.1:0-7546 GCA_015233485.1 Nitrospirota bacterium | reverse complement strand
TCGCTGAGTTCCGCACCCCTCAAGCTCTCGTATATCCTCAATGTATCAACTGACGTTACCATGTCTTCATTATACCGTATCCCCTGATATTTCAACAACCCGCATCTTCATTTTGGCATGTTCATTTTGAGAAAATCTCTCTAAAGAACTCCTTCAGCACCACCCATGATCTCTTGTCGGCTTTTTCGTTATACGCTGCACCTTTTGAGTTGTCTGTACCTGCCTTTGGATTTGTATATGCGTGAACCGCATTCCCATAGGCCGTCATATACCAGTCAACACCGCCGTGGCGCATCTCGTTCTCAAACGCCGCCACGTCCTCTTTTGGCACAAATGGGTCATCAGCGCCGCGCAGGACGAGTACCCTTGCTTTGATTTTGCTGGATTTGCTGTCAGGTGTATCCAGCCCGCCGTGGATGCTGACTACCCCGGCAATATCCGCCCCATCCCTCGCAAGCTCAAGGGCCACCGTACCGCCAAAACAATATCCTATCACCGCTATACGCCCCGTATCCACATACTCCAATGTCCTCACGTAATCCAGCGCGGCCTTAATCCGCTCACGCATAAGCTTGCGGTTGCCCTTATATGTCCCCGCCAATTTGCCTGCCTCATCGGCGTTTTTGGGCCTCACCCCTTTGCCGTATATATCTGCCGCAAAGGCAACGTACCCAAGTTCCGCTATCCGGTGTGCCTGTTCCTTAGTGAAATCCCCCTCGCCCATCCAGTCATGCACTATAATAACCGCGGGCGACTTCCCCTGCATTGCCTTGCTATGGCTTATGTAGCCATTAAGGAGGACATCGCCGTCTTTGTATTGCACCGCGGCGCCAGTAACAGCACCTGTGTCAGAATACGCCCCGGAATATACCATTGAAACTGATAGTAAAACGATTGATATGATTAGAAACATTAACTTAGACATTGTTGTTCCTCCTTTGGTTATCAGGTATTGTTATTCGGTATTATATGACCATTTGCCGGGGTGAGCGGGAAGTTTCAGCGCAGACTTTAATAAGATTATGAAATCTCTTCGGGAGATTTCCCTTGCACCGAGGCTCTTTAGGTGCTGCGTTACAACCTGACAATCAATAAACATAAACCCCCATTCTATGAGCCTCTTGACCAAAGCGGCAACCGCGGCCTTTGAGGCGTTGGTTCTAAGTGCAAACATGGACTCTCCAAAGAACGCACCGCCAAGCGCCACACCATACAACCCGCCAACAAGCCGGCCCTCTGACCAGCTCTCAACCGAATGCGCATAGCCCGCCTCGTGAAGCCCCGTATAGGCCTCAAGCATGTCGTCGTTTATCCATGTGCCATAGCCGTCCTTCCTTTTTGCGTTGGCGCAGTTTTCCATTACGTCAACAAACCCCCTGTCGAAGGTTATGTCGAATATGTTTCTGTTTATCGTCTGGCGCATACTCCTTGATATTGTGAACTCATTGGGAAACAGCACCAGTCTTGGGTCGGGCGACCACCACAGGATCGGGTGCTCTTCCATGTACCAGGGAAATATCCCCATTGTGTACGCCTTTAGAATGCGCTCACGGCTGAGGTCCCCGCCTATGGCCAGAAGCCCGTCGTCTTCGGCCAGCTCAGGAGGGGGAAACAGCAAATCTTCTGAAAGCGCAAAGACGGGCACTTACCTGTCTTCGGTCTCGTATGTGAAGTCGATCTTGCCGTCTTTTATATCAATATAGACCTTGCCGCCTTTTTGAAGTCTGCCAAAGAGTATCTCCTCAGAGAGGGCCGTCTTTATCTCCGTCTGGATTACCCTGCCAAGGGGGCGGGCGCCGTAGCGCCTGTCATAACCCTTTTCGGCAAGACGCTGCCTTGCCTCGTCTGAGATATCTATTGATACCCTCTTTTTGTGGAGCTGTTCGATCAGTTCCCCGATGAATTTATCCACCACCAGAAGCATGATCTCGTGGTTTAACGGGTTAAAATGTATTGTGTCGTCAAGGCGGTTTCTGAACTCCGGGCTGAATAACTTGTTCAGGGCGTCTTTTCCCTTTGAGGCTGTGTCTTTAGTCCTGTCGCCAAAGCCGATTGTGTTTCTGTCCATTTCCTGCGAACCGGCGTTTGAGGTCATAATAACTATGACATTGCGAAAATCGGCCTTTTTCCCGTTGTTGTCTGTGAGGGTGGCGTAGTCCATTATCTGAAGGAGGATGTTAAACACGTCGGGGTGCGCCTTTTCTATCTCGTCGAACAAGACGGCACAATAGGGGGTCTTTCTGATGGCGTCGGTAAGAGGCCCGCCCTGTTCAAATCCCACATAACCCGGAGGCGCCCCTATAAGCCTCGCAACGGTGTGTTTTTCCATGTATTCACTCATATCGAATCGAATAAAGCTTATTCCCAGCGCCTCGGCCAACTGTTTGGCAATCTCTGTTTTCCCCACGCCCGTAGGGCCGGTAAAGAGAAATGAGCCTGTGGGTTTATCAACGCTGCCAAGCCCGGCGCGCGAGCGCTTTATCGCGGTAACAAGTGAGTTTATTGCGCCGTCCTGCCCGAAGACCTTGCTTTTTAGCTGCGTGTCGAGTGCTTTTAACTTATCAGCCTCGGTCGTGGTTACGCTCCTGACCGGGATTTTAGCGATTTTTGAGACGACTCGCTCTATCTCAAGCTGTCCTACTGTATGGTGGCCCGGGGAGTTGAGTTTCAGATATGCCCCCGCCTCGTCGATTATGTCTATAGCCTTGTCGGGCAGGAATTTGTCATTAATATATTTCGCCGACAGCTCGGAGGCAACTCTTAGCGCCTTTGACGTATATTTTACGTTATGGAATTTCTCATAACGGGATTTCAGTCCGTTTAATATCTTATATGTCTCGTCGATTGAGGGTTCGGAAAGCTCGATCTTCTGAAACCGTCTTGATAGCGCCCTGTCCTTGTCGAAATAATTCTTGTACTCTTCATATGTGGTTGCCCCGATGCAGCGCAGCTTGCCTGAATTAAGTACCGGCTTCAGGATATTTGAGGCATCCAGCGAGCCGCCGCTTGTTGCCCCGGCCCCGATAACCGTGTGGATTTCGTCTATGAACAGGATTGCGTTTTTCATCTTTTTCAGCGATTCAATCGTCGCCTTCAGGCGCGCTTCAAACTCCCCGCGAAATTTAGTCCCCGCTATCAGCCCGCCCATATCCAGTAGAAATAGTTTTGCGTTTTTTAGCGGTTGTGCCACCTCCTGCTGATGTATCTTAAGCGCGAGACCCTCGACAATGGCCGTCTTGCCCACGCCCGGCTCTCCCACGAATACAGGGTTGTTTTTCTTGCGCCGGCTGAGGATTTGTATCATTCGCTGAAGCTCTGAGTCTCTGCCCACTATCGGGTCTATATCGCCTTTTGCGGCCTTGTCTATCAGGTTTACTGTAAATTGCTTTAACGGCTGGTGTTGAGTCTTCACGGCAGGGTCGGCGTCTTCGTTTTCCGGGTGTTCCGGGTCATCTGTTGACTGGCTCTCCTTTGATATCCCGTGCGATATGTAGTTGAGGATGTCCAGTTTGGTGATATTTTCTTTTTTCAGAAAATATACCGCGTAGGAGTCGGTCTCGATAAAAATCGACGCGAGCAGGTCCCCCGCGTCCACCTCCACCTTGCCTGATGACTGTATGTGCGCCAGCGCGCGCTGCAACACCCAGTGAAAGCCTACCGTCGGCTGTGGAAACTCGTCCTTCTCTGAGGATATTTTCGGGATCTTCTCTCCAAAAAAATCCCTCAGCATGAGCTTTAATTTATCTACATTTCCGCCGCAGCTTGTGACTATCTCGATACCCTTTTCGTCGTGCAGTACCGCAAATAGTATATGTTCTATTGACAAATACTCGTGATGCCTGCCCTTGGCCTCCCTTATTGTTGCCTCAAGGCTGATTTCAAGTTCTTTATTTATCATACTTTGCCCCGCATTAGTCTCTTTTAGCTGTTAAGCTATTCCTTTTCCATCATGCACATCAGAGGAAAATCGTTTTTTTCGGCCAGCTCACGCACGCGCACCACCTTTGTCTCGGCAATATCCCTTGTGTAAACGCCGCAAAGGCCGGAGCCTTGCTTATGTACGTGCAGCATTATCTGTGTCGCCTCAGCCGCAGTCTTATGAAATATCGTCTCCAGCACCGTTACAACGAAATCCATCGTTGTGTAGTCGTCATTCAGCAGATACACCCTGAACATCGGCGGCAGCTTCAGCTTGTTTGCCGTCATGTCCTCAAACAGCTCTCTGAACTTCCCTTCAGGCATAGTTCTATTATTCAAAAAAACATTATCTAAAGTAAAGCATTAAATTAATTACGGCGCCACTGAACATATTTCCACGTCATGCGGTTGGTTTGAACTCTATTGTCATGTTGTTGAGGATGTGCTGCCTGCATCTGTCTGTCTCTGCTGCACATGTGGGGGTGTGTTGCCAGCTTATTTCTTCTTGCATTTTGGTATGACGCCAGTTGTCAAAATAATTATCGCAATTACCATAGTTTAATTGTTATAATGCGGAGCTATATTAATGCAGGCATGGTAAATCTATACAAAAGGAGGTGATTCGATAGTGAGAAGATTAGCATTGACTCTCGTTTTGGTTTTGGGATTTGCGTCATTGGCCTTTGCCGGCTGGGACAAGTGCCAGGGCTGCCATAGCGGAAAAACAGCCCCTGACAAAGCCGCCCTAACGGCTAAGTTTAAGACTGCCGATGAATTTGTCAAGGCTTCCAAAGAATCCAAAAGCCCTATGATGAAGGCGGCCAGCGCAGACGAAGCAGGATTAAAGGCAGCAGCAGCAGACTTGGGTCTCAAATAAAAAAGCCGATAACGGCAGAAACCCACACAAAAGGCGATGGAGGACATCGCCTTTTGTGTTTGGTGCGGCTTCTTACAGCCCCTTTAGGTGTTTATCTTCTTTTTGGTCCACTGTATAAGGCCGCCCGCGGTTATTAGTTCCTGCATAAACGGTGGGATTGGTTGGGCCTTAAACTCTTCCTTCGTGGTTGTGTTTTTTATTAATCCCCTGTCGGCGTCTATCTCCACGACATCGCCCTCCTTAATGCCATCTGCCGCGCCTATGGATTCAAAAATCGGCAGCCCGATATTAAAGGCGTTCCTGTAGAAAATCCTCGCAAAACTCTTTGCCACGACCGCCGCAACCCCGGCGGCCTTTATAGCAATAGGGGCATGTTCCCTTGATGAGCCGCAGCCGAAGTTCTCCGCGGCGACTATAATATCGCCGGATTTAACCTTTTGGGGGAAATCCTTGTCCGCATCCTCCATGACGTGCCGGGCCAGTTCTTCCGGGTCAGATGTGTTTAAGTACCTCGCGGGAATAATCGCATCTGTGTCGATGTCTCTTCCAAACTTCCATACCCTTCCATTAAACAACATGTCTGTCTCCTTATAATTATTTTTTCTTTTGAGGCGATTTTACCTTGCCTTCATACCTTTTCTGCTGCTCCGCGGCAATCAACATGCCGGATTCATAAGGTTGAGAAGCCTTTTTTTTTTCACGTATGGTTTCTATGGCTATGTCTATCAGATTTCTTATAGCCTCTGCCCTTGAGCCGATTCTGTTGTCAAACCTGAAGTTCTCTATCTTTTCTAACTGTGAATGAGACGTAAAGAAAACGACCTTTTCGTCTTTGGCCGGCTCTTCCTGCGTCATACATACCTCCTATAAAAATATATTTTATAAAATATACTCTTTATATACTTTATACACTTGACAAAGTATATAAAGATAGTGTACATTGCTAACAATGCTAACATTATATGCAAAATAAAATCAAATGGAGGGGAAATGCAAAAAACTACACAGTCAAGCGACGAATTAGACAAAATCAAGGCAATGCTCACTTTCATGGCAGACTCTACTGATTTACTGTTGACTTCGTCTATGGTCGAAAAACAACAGCCTATGAACGACACCCCGTACGGTATGCATTTGTTTTTTATGGAACTTATATCAAAAATAGACAACGCCGGCAAATAGCGCCTGACAGAAACCGTGCTCAGCCAGCCCCCGGAGGGTCTCCCGGCCTTCCGGTAAACTGCTGTGAAACTTATTTGCGTAAACCTTTCAAAGGCGTGTATAATACTCGCGGCAGTGATAGGTTTTTTTTCATGAAGATATACTTCAGCGGTGAGCTTGTTTCCGAGGCGGACGCGAAGGTCTCAGTCTTTGACCGCGGGTTTTTGTATGGCGATGGCGTTTTCGAAACCATGAGGGCATACGACGGCGTAGTATTCAGGATAAACGAACATATTAAAAGGCTTCGCCGCTCCCTCGGCATGATAAGGCTAAACCTTCCTCTTCCAGACTCATCATTGCACGAGGCCATATATGACACACTAAGCGCTAATGATTTGACGGAGGCCGTCGTCAGACTGTCTGTTTCAAGGGGGACAGGGCCAATCGGACTAAGCATGTCTCTTTGCGGGCAGCCCACAATTGTAATTATAGCAAGGCCGTTCACGCCATACCCCGAAGACTATTATATCAATGGCATCAGGGTCGTTACGGCGAAGATTATGCGAACCCCGCCTGGCGCCCTTAACCCTATGATTAAGTCGCTGAACTTTTTAAACAACATCATGGCAAAGGCAATGGCCGACGACGCCGGGGCACATGAGGCCCTTATGCTCAATGCAAACGGCCACCTTGCCGAATGCTCGGTGTCGAATATATTTTTCGTCAAAGAAGATATACTTTATACGCCGTCTGTAAAATCAGGAATACTGGATGGCGTTATGCGCGCCCAGGTATTGGAACTCGCCTGTGAGACAGGGCTTGGGGTAGCGGAGGGTGAGTTTTTCCCTGCAACGCTCTACAGGGCGCACGAGGTATTCGTTAGCAATTCAACAATGGAGATTATGCCTGTTACCGCCGTGGACGCTGTCTCATATCCGGTTGGAGGGGTAACGCTCAGACTGATGAAGGCCTTTTGCCGGTACAAGGACCAATACGTAAAATACCGGCAATGATGGTATAACAAACTATTGTGGAACGATTGTGGAAAACGCTGATAAAAAAATATTAATAACCATGGGCGACCCCGCGGGCATAGGCCCTGAGGTGGCCCTTAGGGCGTTTATTCGGCTTGATGGCGCGGCGGTAATTTTTATTGGCGACGCCGATGTGCTGAGGGAAGCCGCGGCGCTGCTTGGTATAAAACTGGCAATCAGGGTAATCGATTCGGTCTCAGACGCGATTTTTAAAACAGGGACCCTGAATATGATAGATGTGGGGGCAGTCAGTGGGCTAAAATGGCAAAAGCGCGTCCCTACTGCTATTGGGGGCAGGGCGGCGGCGGCATATATAACGCGTGCCGTTGAAATCATGGTAAAGGGAGAGGCTGCGGCGCTTGTCACCGCACCCATCTCCAAAGAGGCGCTCATGCAGGGCGGCATTAACTATCCCGGCCACACGGAGATGCTTGCGGCCTTAAGCGGCACACAGGACTGTGCGATGATGCTCGTTGGGGGCCAGTTAAGGGTTATCCTCGTAACCATTCACACTGCCATCAGAAACGTACCGGATATGATAACAAAGGGCCGGGTG
>JADFXO010000016.1 GCA_015233485.1 Nitrospirota bacterium | reverse complement strand
CACACGGCCATAAAAATAAACAGGATTAATACTCATATCGACATGAAGAAAGAAACGGCTCAGCATGTGCCTGAACTGGCCGCCTAAGCAGGCGTTCCCTGCCGTCGAAGTTGGCCGCAGCACCGGCCCCCTGTATTTAGCAAATATAATCCCGCACCTGGGGCACTCCTCCGGCACTCCCCGGCTCTCAAATCCACACTTTGGACACCGCATAAAACACACCTCCGGAGTCAGTCCCTGATTATATAAAATTATCGCAGGGCATCACCATAGAAAACTGCACAGCGTTTAGGCATCGACGTTATTACGGTTTTAGGAGAAGTTTAAAACGTATGGAGCTGTAAGACAAATCAAAGATCGTTCGCTGTCCCTATTATACCCTACTCCTCAAAAACTGCCCGCTTATCATATGCGTTAAATCAAAGGACTCCAAAGACACGCGGGCAGAGTGAAATAAATAAAATATAGGCCGCCGTCTCTATTTACCCCGGCCACCCTGCTTACCTCCCTCTCATCCCAGTGTTGGCTTTGCAGGGCCTGGGGGAAGGAAGTTTTCTCCTGTAATTACCTTTCTCCCTGTTTTTGCTTCCAGCGCCTGTCTTGCCTTTTTAGCAATATGGCCGCCTTTTATTCCTGCTTCTTTATTTTCATACATACCGGTTGCGTTAACGCTCTCTGCTATTTGACGGGTTGAAAGTTCGGCAAGGGCTGTAAATATGAGTTCTGCCTCGTTCATATGGTCTCTAAGATTCTGTGTTTTCAGCCCCTTTAAATCCTTGTGTTTTTTTATGGATAGCCCTGCCCACTCCTGATGGATAATATTTGTCAGAATGGCATATTCCTCTTCCTTTGTTATCTCGTGTTCTTGCCAGTAGTCAGTGAGCTTGTTGCGGGTTTCCTGCCCCATCATGCGCTGTTGAATCCACTTTTCGCTCCTGCCGTGCTGCTGCCAGTATTCACGCGCCCTGTCAAGCGAGCGTGCCGGGTCTGCCATGTCCTGCATTCTTTCATACCCTACCTTTGCAAGCCATAGCTTGATCGGTTCAGCCTTGGGGCTGGGAACAGACTGTATAAGACGCAGAAGCGTTTCGGGGTCAGCCACATCTGTAAGGCGCATTTTACCGTCTTCTGCAACCATCTTCAACCGGTTACATTTTGTAACCGTTTCACTTCCTTCTTTATTTAAGCGGTTTTTCAATACCTTCCAGTAATTTCTCGCGGCCTGATAGTCAGGCTGCTGAATCAGCACCTGAATAATATCCACTACGGAAAAATACCATGTTCCAGTCTTCTCATCATAATGTCGCCGGATTTGTTTCCCCTCAAAAACAGCTAAAGATTTTTCTGTCATATTCCGCTCCTGTTATGCCGTTGTGGGTTATATATATCTCTCTGTCCTTCCTTCTGCATGACAGTATATCACAATCCCGATAGAAAAGCGGCCTGCCGAAATTTCCCACATAGCGGACCAATACCGGACAAACTTAACATCTGCTACTTCAGCAAGATAACGTTACCTTTACGAAACATAAGATGGCAACTTATTATGTATTATTCAGCACTTACAACAAATCAAATTAGGTCGATGAGCCTATTTTGCTACAATTTATAATAATTGTTACAATTGCGTAACGTTAAGGTGTTACATGCTCGTAACGTTAGGATATTACATATACGTAACATATGATAATAGTAATTATTTAATAATAACAGTTGACAAATAACATTCTATATGTGTACCATACAATTGTAAACTATGAATAGATGTGTTGAGCTGGTTGTAGACATAATGTACTGCTCAATGCTATGCGATTTTAGATATGGAGAATGGAGGCGTGAAATACGCCGATGGTATGGGAAGTATAGATGCTAAGGTGGCCGCACGATGAAATCTCTTTACACGTCAATCAAAGACTGGTCGCTGACCCTATTTTAGCGGATAGGTCTAACGTCAAATCTATTAAACCGGAGGATAAATATGAGCAGTGGGGATCATGAGTTTAAGTTACGTCATTTGCCAGAATGGTTTTTAGGTATAACAGGTTTATTGTATATTTCTGGATATTTTATTGTTTCATTGAATTTAGGGAGAATAGGCATAATTGATGCGGGTGGCGATTACTTAAAGCTGAGATATATTGTGGCGGGAATGTTGTATTTCTTGCCTTATCTGATAATATTACTACCTTTTCTTGCAATGATAAATGCTGGCAGGGTAAGACATACTCAGTTGGCTGATAAGGCTGAATATAAAGAAAAACCAAATGAACTATTTAAAGCTAAGATGCTTTATACTGTTAAGGCAGGGCTTTCTTTTTCAAACATGATTGTCTACCTCACGGTTATTGGCATCCTATTATATTTTGCTCCCCACAACTTTATTAAAGAAGAATGGATATTGGTTTTGTTCCTAAGCCTTTTTGCAGTGTTCGGTCTTGCTTTATCAATTATATATGACTCAAAGTCAGATAAAAAAGGTATAGTCCCATATGTATTCAGGTTACTGCCGCTTGTTGCAGTATTGGTAATTGGTATACTTCTTATAACCAAGAAGGATATTTATTCAACATTAATAGAGGTAAAGGAACGCCCAGGAACTAAACTCTTCCTTCTTTTTCTTTTGCTCATTACATTGACATATATCTCATTTTCATTGAAGATAAAAAACTCCCCCCAAGAAATGACTAACCCAGTAATATTCATAGGAATCTGCATTGTCGGAACTCTATATATTCTAAACGTAATAGCATTTGCTTTTAGTATTTACTCTTATATCCCTGCCTATAAAGGTGGTGCTGATTTATCTGAGATGCTTGATGCTACAATATGGTTTAGAGACAATTATAATGAGCCGAGAATTCCATCAATAGCAAAAGACATCTATGCAGGTGATAAAGGGTTGAAGTCCGAAAAGGTTAAAGTCATTCATGAGACACCATCTGTAATATATGTGGCAAAAATTAATGACGCTGGCGGTGCTAACGCTTGGAGGAAGGGTGTAGGACCAACCATTTATTCTATAAGGAGAGAGAACATTGCAAGTATAGTATATACAAGGAGAGAGAACATTGCAAGTATAGTATATACTTTGAATACTCTCTATTTTATACGAAAAGATTTTGATAATACAAAACAAATAGAAAAGTTGTGTCAAAAATTAACACAAGATGGTGTTAAGTTAGATTCATGCAAGATAGTTACGCTAAATAACGTTCTTCATGTCACAGAATTATATGACAAAATAATCACAAAACATTCAATTAAGCAAAACGATCAACTTCAATCACTGGTAAAAGAGACAAATAATATTAGAAAGCAGCACTATTCGGACATAAGGAAAGATGAACAGGAAAAAATAATTAAGCTTAACAGAATACTGATGGAATTAGCTTATGCTCCTGATTGTCCTGTTAGCTCATACGTTGCTATACAATAAGAAGATCAAGTCAATTGGAGCGGGTGGAAGACATGACCGTTTTTTACAAAATTCGGACAGCAACCGTTTTATTAAATAGACAGGAGGGGAACAGGCTGCTTTATTTCAGTCTATTTTTAAGACGTGTAGGTGGCGTTTAACGGGAAAGGCCTTCCGGGCGTGTCAAGAGGGTTGCAGTATTTTTATTGTTATCGTATAATAAAGCTGTGAGCGTGATAATGATGCCTAAGACATTACGTGAGAGACTTGGCGATGACGGCGTCGGCGATTTGATTACCGTTATCAGTGAAGTGAGCTTGAGTTCTCGTAATGATTTAGCTACCAAAGATGACCTTAAATCTATCCGCCAGGACATGGCTACCAAATCAGACCTTGAAAACCTGAAGCTCGAATTAAAAGCTGATATCGAGAAGTCCAAATTGGATTCTATTAAATGGATGCTCGCTTTCTGGGCAAGCCAAATCGGTATTATGATAGCCGCTTTGAAATTCTTTGTAAAGTAGCCCTATAAGGAGGGGATGAGCTGCTTTTCTAACCCCCTTGGCACGACAATACGCCACTGCTTAGAGAATATCATATTTTAACGCATTTGCGCGGCGGCCGATTCGCGCGGCCGCTCCAATTGATTTAAACTCAATAAGTTAACATTCCACGGGCCGCCCAGTGCCTTTATCAACAGCACGCTGTTTGCCATTATGCGGCCGGAGATAATTTCGGCGGTTTTTCTGTTATTAAGCTCAATGTTTTGTATTACTATCAGGTCGAGGTTGCCGATTATGCCGGCCTTGTATTGATTCAAGGCAACAGTTGACGCGGCCGCGGCGGATTTTACTGCCTCATCCTGCGCCTTCTGCTCTGCCATAAGTATCTCATTCGTAGATAGGGCGTCCTCTACCTCCTGAAAGGCTGTCAGCACCGTCTGTCTGTATGTGGCAACGGCGGCGTCGTAATTCGCCCGCGCCTGTTCGGTAAGGGCCAGCCTTAGGCCGCCATCAAATATTGTCTGCGTCAGCGACGCCCCAAGCGACCACACAAGGCTTGGCCACGAGAACAGTTTGGAAATCACCGAACTTTGCAGTCCGCTTGAAGGGCTGAGGGTCAGGCTTGGATAATACGCCGCCACGGCAACCCCAATTTGCGCGTTCGCCGCGGCAACGCGCCTCTCCGCCGCGGCTATATCTGGCCTGCGCTCCAATAACTCAGACGGGACACCGGCAGGTATCTCAGGTGTGGTAAATGAAAGCGGCATAAACGGTATCGAAATCGCAGAGGCTGGTTTACCCATCAGTAGCGCTATGGCGTGCTCAAGCGTTGCGCGCTGTACACCGAGGTCTATTGATTGGGCAACGGTTGTCTTTAACTGGGTCTCTGCGTTAAGCACGTCGGCCTTGCCGGCCGCGCCGCTTTCATACCGGTTTCTTGCAATCTTTAGGGTCTTTTCATAGCCATCAATGGTCTCGTTCAGTATTTGACGCTGCGAGTCAAGGGCGCGAAGCTGAAAATAATCCTGTGCAAGTTCAGCCTGAGTACTAAGGCGCAGCGCCTCAAGGTCGGCGAAACTCGCCTCGGCGCCTGCCTTATAAGCCTCAATCGTGCGTCTTAATTTGCCCCATATGTCTAATTCCCAACTCATCGTGGCGGACAGGGAATAATTCGTATTCGTGGTTTGTGACCCGCCGGATGAGGAGGACTTGCCTGTGCCAGAGGATGATGAGCTTGCGGCTGTGCCTGTGGATGGCACTGGCGTGGCGCTTGATGAGGCTGAGGATGCCCCTGATGAGGACGAGCTGCCGTTGTTGGATACGTTTCCAGAGGTTCGATTCCTGGTAAATGTGGCCCCGGCCGACAGTGTGGGATACAGCTGTACCGAATCTACAAGGGCGCGGGCCTGCCTATACTGCGCCTCTTTTACGGCAAGGTTCTGATTTGAGAGACTGACCTCTTTCTCAAGTTCGTTAAGACGGCTGTCGTTAAAAACCTCCCACCAGGCGTCTTTCGTTGCGTTATCCATAGGCCTTGCGGCCTTCCAGAAATTTGCCTCTTTATAATCGGCTGGAATTGCCATATCCGGCCTTACGTAATCCTTGCCGACCTCGCATGAGCTTAACAGCGTACATGCCGCCAACAATACTAATAAGATTTTATCAAGCATTTATTGTCCCCGCCTGTTTGTTTATTTAAATCCCTGCCGCTCAATGCGGTCTGTTTCTTATTTTTAAAACCCAGAGCCTTAATCTATCCATGTATAAGTATATCACCGGTGTTGTGAAAAGTGTTAATATCTGGCTGAAAATCAATCCCCCAA
The DNA here is from genome assembly GCA_015233485.1 of Nitrospirota bacterium. Taxonomy (GTDB): domain Bacteria; phylum Nitrospirota; class Thermodesulfovibrionia; order Thermodesulfovibrionales; family Magnetobacteriaceae; genus Magnetominusculus. The sequence continues at coordinate 18,631 of JADFXO010000016.1, read as the reverse complement.
CGATGGTAATCCCAAGAGGGCGGCGAAGCTCCGACCCAACACCGCTGCCGAGGGCAAGCGGCAATGCCCCCAATAGCGCTGCCATAGTTGTCATCATTATCGGCCTGAATCTTAAGAGACAGGCCTCGTGTACCGCGTCTTTGGTGCTTTTACCATGCTTACGCTCAGTCTCCAGGGCGAAGTCAACCATCATTATGCCGTTTTTCTTTACGATACCTATCAGAAGTATTATCCCGATGATGGCTATTATGCTCAACTCTGTATGGAATATGTACAGGGCGGCAACCGCGCCCACCCCCGCCGAGGGAAGCGTGGACAGTATTGTTATCGGGTGAATATAGCTCTCATACAGGATTCCAAGCACAATGTAGACCGTCACCAAGGCGGCAAGTATAAGCCAGGGTTCATTGGCAAGCGACGCCTTAAAGGCCTGCGCCGTGCCGGAAAACTGCCCGCGCACACTTGCCGGCATCCCTATTTCCCTTGCGGCGTCCTCTATTGCCGCTACTCCTTCGCCAAGTGCCGTGCCAATTGTAAGATTAAACGACAGCGTTATCGACGGGAACTGTCCCTGATGATTTACCGCCAGAGGCGACATGGTATGGACATAGTGGGCAAAGGAGCTTAAGGGGATACGGTTTCCTGTTGTGGAAAATACGTATATATCGTTTAGCGCGTCGGCGTGCTGCCAGTACTCAGGGGCGACCTCCATGACTACATGGTATTGGTTAAGAGCGGTGTATGTAACCGATACCTGGCGCTGGCCAAAGGCGTCGTACAGGGCGGAGTCTATCAGTTGCGGCGTTACGCCGAGGCGTGAGGCGGCGGCTCGGTCTATCTGAAGCGTAATCTCGCGGCCCTTGTCCTGCAAATCACTGTTGACGTCAACAACCTGCGGGATACTTTGCAGTTTTTGGCGCATCTTCTGCGCCCACATATTAAGCTCATGGATGTTCTCCCCCAGAAGTGTGTACTGGTAGAGCGCCCCGCCAATCCTTCCCCCTACGCGTATGTCCTGAACGGACTGCAAAAAAGTAGACGCGCCTGGCATACCGCTGAGTTTTCCACGAAGCCTTTTAATAACTTCCTGGGCTGTGGACTTGCGTACTTCAAACGGGCGCAGGGAGATAAACATCCGGGCTGTGTTTGTGGTTGACCCACCCCCGCCTCCAGTAAATCCCATCACATGCTCGACATCCTTGTCCCCTTTTATAACATCAAGGATTCTCTCAAGTTTGCCCTTCATCGACTGAAAAGATGTGTCCTGAGCCGCCTGAATGTTTCCGGCAATACGCCCCGTGTCCTGCTCAGGGAAAAACCCCTTTGGAATAGTAACAAACATATAGACGCTTGTCAGGGCAGTAAGGATTGTCAGGCAGAGCATGAAAAACGAATGCCGCAGCGCCACATTCAGGCTGCGTTCGTAGAGCCTGAGTATCCGGTTAAAGAACCCCTCGCTAAGCCGGTACAGAAAGCCGTGTTTAACCGTACCTTCCGGGCCTTCCGGCTTTATTATAGTGGCGCACATCATTGGCGTCGTTGTAAGGGATACAACCAGGGAGATTAAAATTGAGGCCGATAACGTAACGGCAAATTCCCGAAACAGCCTTCCTACCATCCCTTCCATTAGTAGAATCGGGATAAACACGGCAACCAATGACAGACTCATCGAAATCACCGTAAAGGCAATTTCCTTAGAGCCGGTTATTGCCGCCTCAAGCGGAGCTATTCCCTTCTCCCTGTACCTTGATATATTTTCAAGCACGACAATGGCGTCATCTACGACAAACCCTGTGGCCACGGTCATGGCCATAAGCGAAAGATTGTTCAAAGAATACCCTAGCAAGTACATCACGGCAAATGTCCCGGTAATAGAGACAAAGACCGCAACCGCGGGGGCAAGTGTGGCCCTCGCGTTTCGAATAAACCAGAATACGACAAGTATTACCAACACCCCTGAAAGCACAAGCGAGTGTTTTACAACGTTCAGCGAACCCGTGATTGGGGGCGTTCTGTCAAGCACTACGGAGAGGTCTACGCCACCGGGTAAAACTGCCTTAAGCTGTGGCAAGACATCCTTGATGTTTTGTACGGTCTCTATGATATTTGCCCCGGGCTGCCGAAAAACAACCAGCATAACGGCCGGCTTTCCATCAACTATACCGGCTACGCGCACATCCTCCACTGAATCCTCAACAGAGGCCACATCGGAAAGGCGCAGGGCCATGCCGTTATTATAGGAAATAATCAGAGGGAGGTACTCTTTGGCACCGTGAAGCTGGTCATTGGCCATAATCTCCCATTGCTTACCGCCTTCTATTATCTGCCCCTTTGGACGGTTGACGTTAGTTCTTGCGAGCATTGCGCTGACATTATCAAGGCTGATACTATATCTGTTTAGCGCCGTGGGATTTAACTCGACCCTTACGGCAGGGAGCGCCCCGCCGCCGACAAACACCTGCCCTACCCCGTTCATCTGCGATATTTTTTGCTGGAGTACGCTTGAGGCGATGTCGTACATGCGGGCCTTGCTTACGGTGTCGGATATAAGGGCAATGATAAGAATGGGCGCATCGGCAGGGTTGGACTTCTTATATGTGGGATTGGTGGGAAGGTTTATGGGCAAATCACTGCGGGCGGCGTTGATTGCCGCCTGAATATCGCGCGCCGCGCCGTTTATGTCCCTGTCGAGGGCAAATTGAAGCGTAACGCTGGCCGAGCCGCGGTTGCTGGTGGAGGTCATCTCGGTGACGCCGGCTATACGCGTGAACTGTTTTTCAAGCGGTGCAGCCACAGAAGTGGCCATCGTTTCAGGGTCTGCACCGGGAAGCCCCGCGTTTACCTGTATCGTGGGGAAGTCCACCTGTGGCAGAGGAGACACGGGAAGCGATAAAAACGCAAGCACCCCCGCCATCACCACGGCAATTGTAATAAGCGTAGTTGCAACCGGCCGGCGTATGAATATCTCAACGAATTTCATATTGAGGCAGCTCCTACTAAAGGATTAACGACGAAGGGGGATAATCCCCCTTCACCCCGTAATCCCGCAGAAGTTTTATCTGTTAAATTTGGGCTGCCGCCCGTTGGCGGCTTCGGCACTCCGGCTAAAGGCTGCATCTCTTGCGTTTAACCCTTATCAGCCGCTAAGGGCGTTGTTGTATCTTCTGAGACCTTCATCAATCGTTTGGATATTTTATCAAAGGCAAGGTAAATAACCGGTGTTGTGTAAAGGGTTAAGACTTGACTGAGGATTAGTCCTCCAACAATGGTTATGCCAAGCGGGCGTCTGAGTTCAGACCCCACACTTGTGCTGAGGGCTAGCGGCAAAGCACCCAACAGCGCCGCCATCGTAGTCATCATTATTGGACGAAACCTAAGCAGGCACGCCTCATAGATTGCCGTCTCGGCGGTCTTGCCATGCTTGCGCTGCCCCTCCAGCGCAAAATCCACCATCATAATACCATTTTTCTTCACTATACCTATAAGCAGTATTATCCCTATGATGGCTATTACGTCGAGGTCCATTTTGAATAATAAAAGAGACGCCACCGCCCCCACGCCCGCCGATGGGAGCGTGGAGAGAATTGTTATCGGATGTATGTAGCTCTCATAAAGAATGCCAAGCACAATATATACCGTAATAAGGGCGGCCAGAATAAGCATGGGTTCGTTTGACAGCGACACCTTGAAGGCCTGTGCCGTGCCATAAAAACTCCCCTTAATGCTTGCCGGCAGGCTCATCGCCCGCGCTGTCTCTTCTACGGCCGCAACGGCGTCGCCAAGGGCCTTGCCGGGCGCCAGATTAAACGATATGGTGGCGGCTGGAAACTGCCCCTGCCGGTTGATTACCAGTGGCCCGGTGGTCTCAGAGATTGTCGCTATTGAGCTTAGCGGCACCTGTCCGCCATTTACGGCGCGAACATAGATGTCGTTTAACCCTGCGACACTCTCCTTGTACTGGTTGTTAACCGAGATAACCACTCTGTATTGGTTAAGCTCCGTGAAAATCGTCGATATCTGCCTTTGGCCGTATGCGTCATACAGGGTATCGTCAATCATCTGCGGCGATATGCCAAAGCGTGACGAGATGTCGCGGTTTATAGAAAGAAACAACCTAAGCCCGTCGTTTTGTCTGTCGCTGCTTACGTCTCTTAACTCAGGGCGCGCCTCAAGTGCCTTTATCATGGCCGGGGCAAGCTCATTCAGCTCTTCCGCGCTTGGGTCCTCTAAGGTATATTGAAACTGTGTGCGGCTTATCCTGGAATCCACTGTCAGGTCTTGTACGGGCTGCATAAACAGGGTTATACCCTCTGCCTTATCTAAGCGTGGCTTCAGGCGGCGTATGACGTCTATGGCGCTGGTCTTTCGCACCGCGAGGGGTTTTAAATTTATCAGAATACGCCCGCTGTTGAGTGTCGTATTTGTGCCGTCAACGCCTATGAATGATGAGAGGCTCTCAACCGCAGGGTCCTCGGTGATGATTTGCGCGAGTAATTGCTGGCGTCTGGACATCTCGGCAAACGATATGGACTGCGGGGCATCGGAGATTCCCTGAATAACGCCGGTATCCTGAATAGGGAAAAACCCCTTGGGAGTTATCAGATATAAGATTACCGTCAGCACCAGTGTTGAGACGGCGGCGAGGATTGTCAGGTTTTTGTGTTTAAAAACAAATTTTAAAGTCTTACCATAGCCTGCTATGATATTATCAAAGATATTCTGTGTGGCAAGATATAATCTCCCCTGCCGGGTAACGGAGGATTGTTTGAGGATTTTGGCGCACATCATGGGCGTAAGGGTAAGCGATACAAAGGCGGAGATGACAATCGTAACCCCCAGGGTTACGGCAAACTCCCTGAAGAGCCGCCCAACTACATCACCCATGAAAAGAAGCGGGATAAGCACCGCTATCAGAGACACGGTAAGAGACAAAATAGTGAATCCAATTTGCTCAGACCCCTTTAAGGCTGCGGCAAGAGGTGACTCGCCCTCCTCAATATACCTTGAGATATTCTCTATCATCACTATGGCGTCGTCAACCACAAAGCCGGTTGAGATTGTCAGGGCCATCAGCGTAAGATTATTCAGACTAAATCCCATAAGGTACATAACCCCAAACGTACCGGCAATCGAAAGCGGCACGGCGATGCCGGGAATAATGGTCGCGGGCAGGTTACGCAGAAATAGGAAAATCACAAGGACAACCAGCACTACGGCCAGAAAAAGCTCAAACTGGACATCCTTGATGGACTGGCGGATAGTGTCTGTGCGGTCAGTCAGTATGGAGACATTAATGGACGGAGGAAGTGAACTCTTGAGCTGCGGCATAAGTTTTTTAATCCGGTTGACGACCTCTATGACATTTGCCCCCGGCTGTCTCTGGATGTTGACGATAACGGCCGCGGTTGTGTTCATCCACGCGGCCTGATTGGTGTTTTCCGCATCGTCAACTACGTCGGAGACGTCGGTGAGATAAACCGGAGCGCCGTTTTTGTAGCTCACGATGAGCTTTCTGTAATCCTTGGCCACAAAAATCTGATCGTTGGCCCCTATGACGTATGCCTGTTTCGGGCCGTCAAAGCTGCCCTTGGCCTGATTGACATTTGCGGCGGTTATGGCGCTTCGCAAATCTTCAAGTGTCATGCCGTAAGCGGCAAGGGCCGTGGGGTTGGCGTTTACCCTGATGGAAGGCTTCTGCCCTCCGCTTATGCTTACAAGCCCTACGCCCGAAAGCTGCGATATTTTCTGTACAAACCGCGTCTCGGCGAGGTCTTCCACCTGCGGCAATGTTAGCGCATCTGACGTAAGGGCAAGCGTCAGAACGGGGGCGTCGGCCGGATTTACCTTACTGTAAATGGGCGGGTTGGGCAAATCCTTGGGCAGGAAATTAAAGGCCGCGTTTATGGCCGCCTGAACCTGCTGCTCGGCAACGTCAAGATTTAAGTCCAGCGAGAACTGAAGCGTGATAATGGAGCTGCCGCCTGAGCTGTTTGACGTCATCTGGGTAAGGCCTGGCATCTGGCCAAATTGGCGCTCCAGCGGGGATGTGATTGAGGAGGTCATCACTTCGGGGCTAGCGCCCGGATAAAAAGTCCGTATCTGGATTGTTGGATAATCTACTTGAGGCAGCGCCGACACCGGCAACTGCTTATAGGCTATTGCCCCCGCCAACAGCACCGCTATCATGATGAGCATGGTAGCGACGGGCCTCATGATGAACAGACGCGATATGTTCATTACTTAAACTTTTGTGTCGTATTGTCTTTGACGAGCGTTGAATTGTCCTGGTATGTCCTTTTTACCTGCACCTTGGCGCCTTCAGTTAGTCTTTCGGCCCCGCTGGTAATGACTTGCTCAGCCGGGGCAAGCCCGGTCTCTATGGAGGATGTGTCTTTCTGCGTTTCGCCAACTTTGACAAAACGCGCAGTGGCCGTGTCGCCGGATGTAAGCACATAGACGAATGTCCCCTTTTGAGTTTGTTGAATCGCCGACGACGGAATGAGGACGACACCGCGTTTGACATCGAGGAGCAGACGGGCGTTTACGAATTGATTTGGGAAGAGTTCGGTGTTTTCATTCTTAAAAATGGCCTTAAAACGAACCGTGCCCGTGCTGATGTCTATCTGGTTGTCTATTGTCAGGAGCTGCCCTGTGGCAAGTTTGTGGCTTCGCTGCCGGTCATAGGCCTCAACCTGAATCGGCTGGCCTTTTTTTAGTTTCTCGAGGGCGCGGGGAAGATTATCTTCGGCTATGGGAAATATTACGGAAATCGGTTTAAGCTGCGTAATGACGACTATGGGATTAACATCGGCGGCGTGAATGATATTGCCCGGGTCAATCTGCCTAAGTCCGGCACGTCCGCTTACAGGGGCGGTTATCTTTGAGTAAGCTATCTGGAGCTTTGCGTTTTCTACCTGCGACTTGTCGGCCTTTATCGAGGCCTCGTATTGTCTGACCAGAGATTCCTGTGTGTCGAGCTGCTGCTTTGAGATGGAGTCCTGTTTAAACAGCGTGCTGTACCGTTGTGCATCGAGACGGGCGTTGTCAAGCAGGGCGGTATCCTTTGCCAGCTGGCCATCGGCCTGCGCGAGCTGTATCTCAAACGGCCTGGGGTCTATAATGGCTATTATGTCTCCCTTATTTACAATCTGTCCTTCCTCAAACAGCACCTTGTCCAGCTGGCCGTCTACGCGGCTTTTTACGCTGACCGTGCTAAGGGGGACTACCGTGCCAAGCCCGTTTAGATACGTGCCCATATCTCCGGTTTTGGCCGTGGCTACCTCCACGGGCAAAACCGGCGCCGCAACTCCCGGCTTGCCACCGGGTTTGCCGCCCGCCGGCTTCTCCGCCCCAAACACAGCAACGGCCAGGGCTGCCGTCAACAAGACAACCGACAACAAAACAACCGCAAATACGGGTACAGGTTTTGACAGGGTTGACACCACTCTCTTGTCTTTAATCACAGTGTTGTAGGATAACACATATTTGTAGTTTATTTGTCAAAAATAAATTCAGCGTATCAGTCCTCTTTGCTCTCATTATCGTAGGTGCTCCATTTTTCCGCCACAATTTTCCTGATAGTCCTGTGAAAATCTACACTAAAGAGGATATATTTGGCCTGCTGCTCTATGGTCAAAACGCCTTTCAGCTCATCCATCTCCGCCTGCTTAAGCGAGATAAGCTCTTTACGGTTTTGCGTTATCTTATCGATGATGGCCTTTTTCGCCGCGTCGTCTTTTTTGTCATCGACGGCCTTTTTCAGATTCCTGATGTCGTCCCTCATGGAGCGCATTGATTCATGCATCTTGCCATCGTACTTATCTATGACTGACAATACCTTATCTGCGGAGTCTTTGTTTAAGGCAAGGGCCTCCACGATTTTTTTCTTCTTTAACGCCTTTATCTTCTGGCGCATCTCTGACATCTCTTTGCTTCTTACGCTGCCCTTTACGCCGGGGTCGGCTTGTGTAAGGGCAAAACAGCCAAGCGCTGCCAACACGGCTATAACAAACACTGCTATCACTGATTTTCTCATAGTACATCCTCCACTGCGATTATAGTGCCACTGCCAAATCATCCCCGTCGTCATTGCCGGTAGAGAAGTCGTCGCTGTACTCCTCTTCTAAAGAGTACATTATATCATCTGAAGCTGAGACGTCAACCGTTATATTTTTTGCCATTTTATTGCCATATTGCATTTGCTTTGAGTGAAAACCGCCCCAATTAACAATAACCAAATAAACTATAAGACACAGCGACGCGGCGGCCGCAGTAATCGGAATTGGCCTGAAAAAAAACTCCCACAGATGGGACTTCTTAGGCACGTTTGCCCTCGCCGCATTGACAACTACATTTGTGAGGGTATTAAAATACCTGTCGCCCGGCTCAGGCGCCTCTATTTTTAACAGGGTCTCCACGACAAAGAGTTCCCCTGCGCACTCATCGCAGCGTAACAGGTGTGCCTTAACCAGCGCCGCCGTTTCCTCAGTAAGTGTGCCGTGAAGATAACCGTGGAGCATATCTGTTATTTCATCGTGTGTGGATTTCATAAGTACTCTCCCGTCTGATTGGCTGCCATTGTGGTTTTTAGTTTTTTAATAGCGCTGTGATAATGGGATTTGACCGCCCCCTGGGAACAACCCATTACATCCGCCGTCTCAGCCAGACTTAAACCCTTGTAAACCCTTAGGATAACGCTCAGGCGCTGTCTTGGGGGCAGGGCGGCAAGCAGGACTTTTAAATTCCGCTCCTGCTCCTTCTCTATCAGACGGCAGACAACGCCCTCGTCTTCTGATTTCATGGTCTCGCATAACTCCACGGTCTTATAAGCGTTTCCACGCATATGGTTAAGGGCGGCGTTCACTGTTATCCTGTAAAGCCAGGTCTTAAAGGACGACTTTTTCTTAAAATCCTTAAGCTTCGCCACGGCACTAATGAGCGCCTTTTGCGTTATATCCTTGGCCTCTTCCATATCGCCGGCCATCCGGTACGCGATCAAGTAAACCTCCCTTCGGTATTTTATGACAATCTCCTCCAGAGCCACCTCATCGCCCTCATCAAGGTAAGAGTCAATTAACCTGTTATCCTCTAACCTGCTGTCCTCATCCATCTGAGCTATATTGTACCAACATCCTGAATATTTAGACACAATGAATTACAAAAAGGTTCAGTGCGCGGGGAAGAACAGGCGTTGAAAAACTTCTTGTGAACTACAAAAGAAAATAATTTTTGATAAATAATCTATAAAGCATTGTTACGATAAATATATCATGCTTTCAGCGTGATTACATAAGACATATTACAAGGAGGCAGTAAATGGCTAACGAATAATATTACATCAAGAATCCCAAGGCCGGCTTGTTTGAGGGGAGTAAACCTATGGTGTACCAAAACAACGGGAAAAGCAGGCGGTGATCAAAGAGAGGGGCGGTGAAGGTATTGGGACGGGATGCAATCCTATGGGTTATCTTGGGAAATAACCTTGCCTCCAATGCCGTGAGGGTCCACCTCCACTCTAATCCACTGAGCTACAGGCGCATACACACTTCGTAACCGGACTTAGTCAGGTTTAATTGCAGGCCCTCAGTCTGATTATCCCTTGTTGTTCATAACGCTCAGGACACGCTTGTCTATCCACCTCTTGTCCCACCAGTGAACTGGCGATACATATACGCCGTGGAGCAAGACGCCAAAGTGCAGGTGGTCGCCTGCCGCGAAACCGGTCATTCCGCTCTTGGCGATTACGGTTGTCTTGTCAACGGCCGTGCCTTCCTTTACGTCAATGGAGGAGAGGTGTCCATATAGAGTCATTAGTCCAAGTCCGTGGTCAATTATGATGGCATTTCCATATATGCCAAGGTCACCGGCAAAGACAACCACCCCTGAGTTCGCCGCGTATACAGGGCTGTTGGCTAACGATGCAAGATCGAAGCCCATGTGACGGCTGTGGCTTACTTCTTTATCACCGTAGACGTAGCTCCTTTGGTCTCCGAAGTTTGCAAACACCTTGCTGTTTTTCATCTGAACGAACGGCCCGCTCCATAGGATTTTATCGGCGGTCTTTTTTGCTATTTCACTGACTTTGGCCTCCGATTCCTTTCTCCATTTCTCATTTACCTCCAAAAAGGCGTCGACAAGCGGCATATCACCTTCATTTTTTTTGAGAAGGGGCAATATGTGTCTCTTTATGAAATCGTCTTTAATGACTATGGTATCTTTCTTATAAACCCTTGGTTTGTAAATCGTCAGCACAGGGGCAGAGACGGTGTTGCCGGCAGCGTCCTCTGCAAATGCGGTGACTACGGGGGTTCCAACCGTTTCGATGTCTATGGGGATTATGGCAAAGAAGCGGTTTTTGTCCGCGTATATAGAGTTAGTCGCTGTAAAAACCCTGTCAAGTGCCTTTATATAAACCTTTTCTGCACTTTTCGCGTTGATAAGGACGGATAGCCCGGAGCCTTGGTCGGTGATGTATGAGCTATTGACTACAGATATGGCAGGCGCCGTTGTGCGAATGGCTGTGGGGAAGGTCTTGACCGTTTTCGCGAATAGCCCTGCCCTTGCCCTGATTGTCACATTGGCCTGCCCATCGTTGAGGCCCTGGGCCTTTGGCTCTACGGTTACGTTGAACTCGGCGATTGGTTTATCTGGCTTTTCCTTTAAGAGCGTAACCTCATTACCGTCCTGAGTTACTACTATCTCAATGGACTTAATCTTTCTGTTACTCTCCGCCTTAAATGAGATATCTTTTTTCACGGGCAGTTTTTCAAATGCCTCTATTCCGGTAAGCACGGGGGGCCTCGCGGCAAATATATTATAGGCAATAATACCGGCTAAAAGCAGAAATCCTATTGCCAGCACCAGAGAGACGGCCTTACCAACTTTTGAGCCTGATTTCATCATATATACCTCGCTTGATACGTTATTTTATGGTATCTGCATGTTAGTTAACAATGTCTCTGAATTTTAAATAATGTTCATCAAAGTCAAAAGGAAGAATACTTGAGTTCATACAAACCATTAATTTGTTTAAGGGTAGTTTCTTTATAATTATTTCAGCATCATCGTTAGATAAGTCTTTGACGTTAACATGACATTCATCATCATTACTTTTCTCCTGATTAAAAAGAGCCTCCTCAGGTAAAGCATCCATGCTGAATGGCCAAAATATTATGGGACCGCCCACAACAACAGGCACGAAAGCAGGGTAGAACCTTCTAATATGTTCACAAATATTGCCGGTAGATTCCTTTACGCAACTAACCGAAATGATAGAGATCCCTGTCCCGTCTGAAGAATTCCTGAATGCACAGCTGCTGAGCCTTCTTTGACGAGGAGTCCAGTGTATCCACTTTCGCTTGATAAGGCGGATGTATTGATGTTCCATATTCCCCTTCCAAAATGATTAATTTTTGCTATGGCATCATCAAACTTTATTCCCTCTTCGTAACATATCTGTTCGATTTCATCCTCTGGCAGGAAGGGCTTCGACAGGTCGCTCTTTCTCTCGTGCCTAAACTCTATCCCGTTATCTTCAGTAATAATAAACTGTAATCCGTCATTATCGTGGTAAACCACCAATTCTATTTCTCCATCGGCGCCTAACGTAGAGTCCACAAAAAAACTATATGTCTGTGCCGTATGAAGCAGCTCAACGGCCTGTTTCACAACCTTGGCAGAGGGTAACCTGCCTTGTTCGCAGTACCATTCATCACTATATGTGGAATAACGCAATATCTTTGCCTCGGCACGATTGCCGCTCCTTATTGGGGTTGAGACAATGGTTCTATAAGCCAAATTGTTCATCATTGTTCCTTGAACGCCGTTTGCATATCGTTAAACATCATTATTTTACTGCCAGTTGTTTCCTCAACATCGGCAATCATCGAACCAAGAAGTGCCGCAACCGATTTAGCGACAATAAGTGACATATTAATGACAGCAACAGGACTCTCGTTCACTTCTAAGACCATTGAAATATCACCCGGGTGTAAAACACATGATGCGCTATTAAAATAGATTTTGGGTATATCTTTTGATTCTGACGCTTTTTTAAGAATATTCATAGCACTATTTTTAGCTTCACCCATCCTCTTCTCCCGTTCACCTTTAGTCTTATAGTATCACAATATATTACGGGATTGCAATACCAAATCCTTTTATTTTTCTGTGCAGGTTGCTTCTTTCTATTTGAAGGGTCTCGGCGGTCTTGGAGACGTTCCATTTGTGTTTTTCCAGCTGCTTGAGGATATAGTCGCGTTCAAAGCTGTCGCGGGCGTCTTTCAGGGTCTCAAAGGCAAAGTAATCCACAGTTGAAGAGTTAAAAGCCGCTACGTCTGATGCCTTGATAACCTTGGACTGAGTCATTATGAAGAGCCGCTCAAGGGTATTCTTTAACTCACGCACGTTTCCGGGCCAGTCGTGGCCTTGCAGTATTCTCATCGCGTCCGGTTCGATGTGCCTTGGGGTCTTGCCGTATTCGGTTGCGAACATATTCATAAAGTGCTCTATAAGTATCGGCAGGTCGTCTCTTCTTTCCCTCAGCTGGGGGACAATTATTGGAATAACGTTGAGGCGAAAGAACAGGTCCTCTCTGAATTTACCCTCTTTCACCTCCTTAGGGAGGTCTTTGTTTGTCGCCGCGATTATTCTGACATCGACCTTTATGTTTTTACTGCCGCCTACCCTCTGAAACTCCTGTGTCTCTATGACTCTGAGGACTTTTGCCTGCGTAGTCATGGACATGTCGCCGATTTCATCGAGAAACAGCGTGCCTTCGTCGGCCAGCTCGAACTTGCCTTTTTTCTTTTCAAATGCGCCCGTAAATGAACCTTTTTCGTGTCCAAAAAGCTCGCTCTCGATTAACTCCTGAGGGATGGCCACGCAGTTGACCTCAATAAACGCTTTGTTCAATCTGTCGCTTTGCAGGTGGAGATTCCTTGCGACAAGTTCCTTGCCAGCGCCGCTTTCTCCCATTATCAGCACGCGGGCGTTGCTTTTGCCTGCAATCTCAATTTGTTTCCTAAGATTGATTACCGCAGGGGAATCCCCGATAATAACGAATTTCTGCAGGGTATCTTTTTTGAGCATCTCGTTTTGTATTATAAGCTCTTTATGTTCGATTGCCCTTTTAGCGGTGAGAATAACCCTTTCCAGAGATAGAGGTTTTTCGAGAAAATCATAAGCGCCTATTTTAGTGGCCTTAACGGCCTGTTCAATCTTGCCATGCCCTGAGATAATTATTACCGGTATCGTCGTATAGAGACGCCTGATTTCGTCAAGGGCGTCTATGCCGTCCATGCCGGGCAGCCATATATCAAGAAATATTACGTCAGGGGTGTTTTTGCTTAAAAACTCCAGTCCCTCTTCGGCAGACGCCGCCAAAGAGACGCTAAACCCCTCATCCTCAAAGATCAAACTCAGCGTCTCTCTGATGCCATCCTCGTCGTCTATGATTAGTACAGAGTTTTCGTTCATAGCGCAGTCTCCATTTTGGCCGGCCTTATGTCCTGATCTATCAGTAATTTCTTAGTAATTGGGATTATGATTCTAAAGGTCGAGCCTCTCACGGCGTTATTGCTAACGGTTATTGTGCCCTTGTGCTCTGTGGCTATCCTGTGGGCTATGGCCAACCCGAGGCCTGTTCCGTTTTTTCGTCCTGAAAAATATGGTTGAAACAATTTTTCCTTATCCTTTTCGTCTATGCCTACGCCGTTGTCGGATATGTCTATTATAATATTAGAGGCAGTTTCGTCCTCAGCTACTGTTATAGCTATCTTACCATTTTCCTCTATTGCCTGTATCGCGTTGTCAAGAATATTTATCAGCATACGCTTAAAATGTTCACCGTCGATATAGATGGCCTTAATATTAGTCTTATACGCAAAGGACATGTCGATGTGTTCATACTCACTGTAGAGGTCGAGTACTTCGTTTACAAGGTTTTGGAGGTCTGTCAAAGAGGGTTCAATGTCCGGCATCGTGCCAAGTTTTGAGAATTCATTTACGAGCCTTTGAAGTCCGTCGACTTCTCTTATTATTGTGGCGGTAGATTTTTCGATAACCTCACCAAACCTCGTGTCTGCGTGCCGCCATCGTTTCAGCAGCCTCTCGGCGGAGAGCTTAATCGGCGTTAAGGGGTTTTTTATCTCATGAGTAAGACGTTTGGCCACATCCTGCCATGCGAGGGCCTTTTCGGCGAGGATTAACTCCGTCAAATCGTCAAACACTACAAGCACCCCAACCGGAGTCTTTGCGTTGTCTTTGAGCTGGATGATGAAGACTCTCAATACCATATTCCTTCCGTTTATAGAGACCTTTAACTGTTCTTTTTTACTGTAAAAATTATACAGGTTTATTCCACTTATGAACATTTCAAATTCAGCGGATACGACGTTTTTAATAAGCTCTGTATACGATTTATTCAGTACGTCCTCGGATTCGACCTCAAGCACTCTGCACGCGGCGTCGTTTATCGTTATCACCTTGTTATTAGCGTCGAGGTAGATGACGCCTGAGTTTATATTATAGATAATGTTCTCCATGAAAAGTCTTCGCCTGTCCGATTCGATATAGGCGCTTTGCAAAGAAAGCTCTGTCTGCTTTATTTTTGATATCATTACGTTGAAGGACTTAATAAGCATACCGATTTCGTCGTCCGTGCCCGGATTTACGTAGATGTTGAAGTTGCCCATTGAGACGTCCGCCGTTGCCTGAAGGAGATTTTGAATAGGTTCGGTGATTCCTCTGGATATTTTCAACGCTATCCAGAGGGCAAGGAATATTACCATGAGTGTAAAAAACCCAAGTATCAGGAGGTAGTTGGCTTTCAGCGGGGCCTTAAACTCGTTAAGCGTAACGTAGCTCTGATGGGCCTTTTGAATTTCCCCGACTTTCCTCGTTATCTCAATGGGCACTACGGTGGAAACCAGCAAGACTTTGTCTATGCGGCCATTTACCGGAAGTGGAATGACGGCCGTTACTATGTCGGCCTCGTTGTAAACAAATACCTCGATGCCGGGTTTTCCCTTAAAGGCATCTCTTATTGTCTCCGACACGTCCTCGTTTTTTCTGCCGAATTTTGCGGTCTTGTATCTTGGTGCTGGCACTGCCCCCTTGCTTATGGCGATGGCGTCCTCAAATGTATTTTTTCGTATCATGTCATAAGTATATGTGGCAAGGTCTTTTGCGTCGTCTATGGGTTTACTTATTGTGGGGGTAAACCACTTGTCGATGTAGTTCGTAACGAGGCCGCTTGAGATAATAAACAACATAGCGGACGGCAGCAGGGTGATGCTGACAAAAATCGTTACGAGTTTCGTCTTGAACTTGTAACCGGTTATCCTGTTTTTTTTCTCGAAATACAACCTTAGAAGATTCCTGCTAACGAAGAAGGCAAGGGTGAGCAGGGCTAACAGTGTGATATTAAAAAGAGCCGCGAAAATCAGTCTATGTGTGATGTCTCCCTGCGGATTGACAAACGTCTCATGTATCGCGGACCCCGCGGCCAGGAAGATAATCACGGCCAATAGCGGCAGGAGTATTTTTTTCGCCGTTTGCAGCGTCATTTAGCGTCTCTTATCATAATATCTGTGTCTTTTTTTATCCTGAAGTCCTTGTCATCGACAAAGAATAACACGTATCCGATGACCTGCGGCGGTTTTTGCTTTATCGATTCTACCGTAACCCTTATGAAGTACTGGGCATCCTCCTCAAGGCCGCTCATGTCGATTTTAATGTCCTTCACCAGCAGCGCCCATCTAAGCATGGACTTAAAGGACATAAATCTTTTTTCAAGGACGGCTGTCTCGTCTGAAGAGACGACCTTATATTCCCCTTTTACAGAGTTGGCCTGTATTGTCCTCGATACTTTCTTACCCCTGATAAACTCGTCGGGCCATAAACTCCACCGCCTGAAGATGTCTATGTAAAAGACGAATTCTTTTTGCAGCCCTTCGCGAAGGAGAGAGGTTTGGCTTTCGTCTATGGAAAGTGCTACACTTACGGTTATGCCGCCGCCTGAGACGGAGTATTCGACCCCAGTGATTTCCTGCGCGGTAACGAGCGCCGGTAACAGCAGCGCGACTAACAGAATTGTTGCTTTAAGTTTATTCATTTTTAACATGGGATACCCGGAAGCAACTATTATACCATACGCCGGTAATTAATTCTTTACAATTACCCAATTGCAAAGGGTCATGGTATAATATGAGTGTGTCATCAGGACGATTTGGCAGACAATTAGTGTCGTTATTGATATTAATGGCGATACTGGCGTTTTTTTTCCTCGGCGCTGATAAATGGACAATCGATTCGATAAAGTTATTTCTGTTTGAACACGGCACTTTAAACTCCATTCTCAGGAAGATTGACCCGATATGTAATTTCCTGTTTCACGGCGCCACTCAAATCTCCGCCGCGTTTATATTGTTTATAACAGGCAAATACTTATACAGGCCGCTATATCTTCCCGGCAAGACATTTCTTATTACCCTGTGCACATCCGGCCTTACAGTGCAAATCATAAAACATCTGGTGGGCCGGGCAAGGCCGCGAATCATTGATAGCTTTATTGCGATTGGGCCGTCGTTGCATGTGGACTATGATTCCTTCCCCTCCGGACACACCGCCCTTGCGTTTTCTATTGCCTGCATTTTGTCTTCATACTTTAAGCGTTATAGCGTAATATTTTATTCATTTGCCGCACTGGCCGGCTTTGACAGAGTAAAGGCAGGGTCACATTTTCCCTCTGACGTAATCGCAGGGGCGTTTATTGGCATAGCCGTCACGAAGTTGCTAAGCTTCAGGCTCGGGCAGGAAAGCGACCCCGGCACTTGCGCGCCACCTCCTCATCAAGGGCAATGCGGCGATTAAGAAAAACCCACGACGACCAGCGCCTTGCCGACGCTACAGGGCTCTGCGATCTTTTGCATTCCCACATGAGTTCTTCAGGTTGCCCGTTTGAATCAACCGCAACCAGCACTAACCCAAACTTATAGATTAAACCGGTGACGGTTCCTATTTATTACAGGTTGCTTTTTCTATAAAATAACATTTATTTGGTCAACCAACTCTACCAGTTGCTGACATTTATCATTAAACTCTTTGACCATTGACAGTATAATTGGTTTTACGTCCGATCCCTGCATCAGTGAAGCAAAGACATCGGATCGTTGAGACTTAAAGTACTTATACATCCAGTTAGCCGAAGGTTTAAGTCCAAGCTTAGTGCAATTGTCCTTCAGCTCCTGAATTTCCTTGTGTTGTGTTGCAAGGTTCCAGGGACCTATGATTCCAAAATACCAGTTCTCGACATTATCCCCAACACCGCCCATGACACAAATAGCGAAACGAAAGAAATTATCGCCCTGATATGACGGATTGACAATCTCTATGCGTTGTGCCTTGTAATGGTCCTTATTAGGAATTTTTGAAATGCCGTAGTTGGCGCTGCACTTTTCAGTATCGAATGCGTCCTGAAATAACCTTTTGTGATGTTCGAAAGATATCTCCGGGAATAGGCCTACTAATTCCCTGATGGCAAAATAGTTGTCTGAGGCTGCCAGATCCTCAATCATTTTTTTACGCGGATTCTCCATATGTCATTCCTCCTTATATCATAGATCGTTGATGATTTCGATGTACTGGATAATTGACTGCTTTAATTTCTGAGGTTTAACGCGATCCACTATCCCCTCTAACCAATTTTTTATGTCACGCTTATATGACAATAACCTTATTTTCCCTATTTTCTGTTCAATTTCTGAACGCGTAAATTGGCCATCAGAATCAAACCCGACATCGGATGGTTCATCACCGCGAATTGTAAGATAAAATACCCCGCCATCTTTGCCGAAATTTTCATATCGATCCTGCCATAACTTAACATATTTACTCATTTGACCGATACGCGCCGCTGTCTGTACCTTATTTTCAATATAAAAACCCTTTTTCAACCAATCATTGCAGATTCTTAGATCTATTTGCTCCGTCTCACGCTCAACATACCAGTTTGGGTTAGATACATCGTCCATTGAAAATCCCACTACCTTCTCCCCTGCCTTTATGAGGAAACTATCTAAAAAAAGTCTGCCCTGGCCGTGGGTACCGTAAGGATTGAGCAGTCCATACAGAAAAGGTGTGTGAAATTCAATCTCCCTATTTTCCACACCCAACACCTTAAAGACATTCCATTCCGGTGCATATTCGCGTAGATGCTTTGTTTCTTCTTTACGGTATGCTTGTATTTTTGGTTTCATTTCTTCATAAGCAAACAATAAACCGGCCTTTTGCTGCTCCGTTGAAACATTAAGAACACTTATAAGATTTGAAATATCGACAGTTTTTCTACTTTGATATTCTTGTGTTATTGATTTTAATCCTACAAATTCAGCAAGCAACAACTCGGCTTGCTGCTTTTTTGAAATATTAAGAACCTTTACCAATTTTGCAACGTACTTAGCTGAAAGCACTAATAGGTCTCCTCCTTACCCGCTGCGTAAACCAGCACATCACTTTAGGGTTAAGCTGTGCTCATTATATAACTTGATAAAAGAGAATGTCAAGCATTTTGTCGAACCCAAGCTCCGATATAGGAATTTGCACCTATCGATAAAAAGGGTTTTTGAGGGCA
>JADFXO010000169.1 GCA_015233485.1 Nitrospirota bacterium | reverse complement strand
TCGATCAATTCCCTTTTCTTTAAGAGTTGTAAAAAGGCTTCGGTACGATTAACGGTCTCGTGTTCAGATATTCTGCTTCGCATCTTTCCTATAAACTCCGATTCTGTATTCTCGTTGTAGGCATCCCCATATATGATTTTGAGAGATGCCTTTACTTCATCATCATCCTCTTCAAGATCAAGTAAACATAGTACGAACAGCATGATAATACTTTTCTCGTTCCTATGCTTTTCATTGTGATGATATTCTCTGCATAGGTTTATAGATAAGGCTCGCAGGATGGAATGACTATCCGTTGTTGATAAGGGGGATAGCGCTTTAGGTAATTCAGCTAGTTCTGCGAGTGGCACAAAATTCTCCCATGCTCTATTTCCAGCATCACTCGGAGCAAAAATCATATAGTTTTTCCCGCCAGCCCTATATGTGATTTCGCTGCCTGCCGTACAATAGTAGGTACTGCCACTTATATCTTCGCTACACTTATAGATATAGTGCTTGCCGTTTCGACTCTTATGCACACCGACTATTAGCTGGCGATTCTTATTGATATATTCTATAAGATTTATGGTATTTGTGTCTTCAACGTCGAGGATAACATATCCCTTAGGTATTACCGATCCTATCCACCCTCCCTGATAGTGATGGTTAAGTAATTCGTTCACGGGTTGTGGTACAAACGACTCCTCCGTAAACCCTGTCTGGATGGATATTTTTGCCGACTTGTAATCTCTCATGTAATTATGTCCAGGGTGATAACCGCAGCATTTAATCGGTATAAACCCATTAGCGATATTTCGTCTTATCAACTCTTCCGGGCCTAACGCTACACTGTTTTCATTCATTTTCTACACCTCAACTTATTTGTTGTGAGGCGGCTGTCGATACTTTTATTCTCGTAAGTACAGGGAAATTATTTGGTTCTAAATAGTATTTATATATATATGTGATTATTTAGATTATCCATTTCCATCCCGCACAGTGAGAGGTCATCCGTCCCTCTCACTGATTTCTTTCCTGCTTCTCATTTTTTTTAACCTTATCAACACAAAGTTCTAAGATTAAACGATTACACAATATTTAAATAATTCACCTCCATATGATTGTTTAAGACCTGTGTTATTAATAGCAGAATATAGTCGTTTAAAGTGAGCCGTTTGGAAACCGCCTCCATTTTAACCCTAGTATGAATCTCTGCCGGAAACTCCAGGAGCAACTTCTTTGTACTTTTACAATCCCGTGTAAAACTGTTTAACATTTGCGATCTCCTTTGATTATTGTCTTTATTTTACTTCTCTAACTATAATTACTATTGACGACTACTTTTTCTAAAAAAAAATTTAAAACCGCGTAAAACCGTGATAAATTCCAGCCATAGATTGACGAAGAAGCTATATGGGTTTTAAGAATACAAAGTTGGTTTAAAAATGTTATAAAATGTACAACCCGCAGGAATGGATTCACTTTTACCGTATATCCTATCAACAACCGCAAAGCATATAGTTATCAATTTCCTTCTCCTGTCGCACAAAAAAGGAATACTCGTCAATGAGTTCGCATATTTCTGCATTACAGTTAGCGCCCATCTGCCGGAAAAAAGAGATTGTCCCCTCTACATCCATTCCGTCCATTGATTCGAGAATACTACGTGCTATTCCCATCTCCCCATCTACCTTGCAACTACAGCAGTGCAGCTCCGATTTTAGCCGCCATACGAATTTGCTCCACTGAGGGTGCTTCGGTGTCAGTATAATTCTCATAAGCCCTCCTTATTGCTATCGCCCGGCATAGAAGTTTTAATTACATCGGATAAATTTGACAGAGCACGCATCCTTATGACAGAGGACAGGGATAACCTCAGTCTATCTGCTTCCCTTTTAAGAATTTTGACATCATTGACTTTTAATCGTACTGATATTACTTGTGACTTCATAACCAATACCTCCAAAATATAATATAGGTGAAAACACCTCACATATAATTACTATTGAGGTATCAAATTATTCCTCGAATCTGAAATTAAATTCTTCAATAACCCTAAAGATGGTAGTTTCACGGTAGTGATTGATGAAAATATATTGCCATTCACGAAATCTGTCGTTTTAAACCATTCTAAAAAATATATTTTAATAATTATGTGCTCCGAATAGTAGTTATAGTAGGAAGACAAAATATGATGTAGGAGGTATTAAATGAAGTCCTTAAAGTCTCAGAATCGGGATGATGGTAAAATGGAGTGGAGTAAATTAACCTTTGGCAAGCACTATGGAAAAACATTACCTCAAGTAATGTTTATTGATCCGGATTGGTTTTTCCATTTGCATAACGAAGGTGCATTTATTAACAGGGGTGTTATTGAGGATGAGGCTGAGACAATTTATAGAAGAGCAACCTCAATACAGATTCCGATAAGTGATGTTGACGAATATTGCCATATAGTATACTTTCAACATCCATCAACAGGTAAATTCAATTCGATGCTACTTGTTCGAGGCATACGGTCATCTAGAAACGGTACGAGCGAAGCGATTAGTGATGTTATTGACTTGAGTTACCCTACACGTTGCTCTATATATGACAAACGCGGCTGTAAATTGATGATCAGACGAGTAAAGAGTATTTTATTCGGCGCTGAGAATTATACGATGTCTAAGGCCCGATGTGAGGATTTCTTTAACGATAAGTCAGCTTTTAGGGATTTTTAGATATTTTGAGCTGGGGGTGTTTATGGCTATCATGGGTTTCTAAATGCCTGTGATAGTCCCCTTTCTATAAATGTATGGCACTCGTAACTCCTATAGTACCCGACATCCCTTTGGAAACGAGGAGAGTCTTATATAAATCCTATATCAATCCTGGGAAGCATCAAAATCCCTAAGCCTCTGCATAATCAGACCATGGTACACATCGACAATCTCCGCTGATATAAAATGCCTATCTAACCTCTTTGAAGCAAGTATCTCCGTGCCTGCTCCTCCAAAAGGTATCAATATGACGTTCCCAGCTACAGTAGATGCACGTATGAATTTATCTACGATCGCTTCAGGGAGGACGCATGGATGGATTTTCGTCTCGTTAGGGATGTTATTACAAGTCCCAAGGTTAAACCAAGAGTACGGCGCCCTTCCATTTCCAAACCCCGCCTCCATACGCCTTTTGACACCAACATTATCAACGTGAGTATATGGCTCCAAAACCTCGTAGTTATACCATCTATTGTTTTCGGATTTAGTTGCATGGAGGATACTTCTATGAGCTTTTGTAAAATGTTTATTGTGCCTGCCCGTATCCGTGTTATAGCACCAGACGTATTCTTGCACGTCATAACAAACGTCATCAAGATATTTTCCCCATAATAGAGCGTTTTGTCTTGCGTAATTGATAAAAAACATGTTGCCATCGTCCTTAAGTACTCGGAATAGCTCTTGAGCGAGAAGGATATACCACTTCATATAATCCGAAAAATCACTAGTAAAACGGCGTCCAGCATAATTTGTTCCTGGTAAATTATAATCAGCGTCTGTGAAAATCATATCAACGCTCTTATCCGGCAAATTCTTTAAAACCTCCCTAATGTCTGACATAAACACTTTATCAAGAAAATCCGATATGGGAGAAGAGTTATCTGGAATAGCCGAGGCTGCCTCATCCATTGCGGCCCTTCGATATTTGTGTATAACATTTTGTCGTTCGATTTCCTTAACCCTTTTCAACACCTCATATTTGGTTGGGATGGTACCGTTCTGTTTAGAGAAATTGATTACTCCCTTCATAGTATTCTGATTTTCATGTAAAAGTTGTGCAAAATGCTGTTCCTTATATCCTATCCCAATATCTTGAAGACTGGTGCCTCGATTAGTAGAAGGTAGCAAGTCATTTCGTTTCCCTGGCTCCTTCTCTATATTGCTTATCAATCCGCCTAGACGAGATTCTGCAAAAAGCAATGCCGTAGCAACGTTCTGAGCATCCTCCAAAGCTTGTTCAACGATATTTTTAGCGAGTGAGAGTTTTTTCACGGCATTCAATCGTGCTCTATATGCTTTTAAGCGCTCGGTACCTATCAGAATAAAATCTTTAAGTTCCTCAATGGTAGCCGGAATCTCATCTTTGTGTACCTGTATCTCATTCATGCCTGTTAGATTATACAAATACGCTGCAGGAAGATACAGTTATAAATTCACACCGCACGCTAAAATGTAAAACCAGAACCATACCAATGTATAGTTTTTAATACAACCCTAACCTACTTCCATAGTTCCACAGGTGACTGAGTTAATATTCCAGCCTCTTATTAATGGGTAAATATTTGTAGGGATGCATTTTGCGATATGTCGGTACTTCTCTGACAAAATAAAACATAAGCAAATGCCACCGGATGAGGCGAGCTAACCACCGAAATGCAACACAGCCTTAGTAGTTTATATTCTGTAGTAGACCGGCCGAGGTAAAATAAAAAGGTGTGTAAAAAAAGAATCAGGCGGTGTAACCTATTAAGGGTAAAAACAGCAAAAAAGGAGGCAACACCGCCATGGGAAAAGATAACACAGTGAATAAGAGTAAAACAACGGTTTTTTATGAAGGAATTGAAGAGCTGGTAAGAATGAAGATACAAGGATACATCCAGGATTTGTTAAACGAAGAGATAGAGGAGTTTCTTGGCCGGAATCGTTACGAACGTAAGGAAGAGCTTGTAGACGGCAATAGCGGGTACTACAACGGATACGGGAAGCCTCGTCGTGTAAGTATGAAAACAGGGACGATAGAGGTAAGACGTCCGAGACTGAGGAATCTTGAGGAGCGATTTGAAAGCCGTATACTGCCTTTGTTTAAGAGAAGGACAAAAGAAGTTGGAGAGCTTTTACCCGAACTATACCTTCAGGGGTTGGCTGGAGGGGATTTTGAGTTGGCGCTGAGAGGTCTTCTTGGTGAGGGTGCTCCGCTTTCTTCAGGCTCTATCCAGCGTCTGAAGGCCAAGTGGGAAGCAGAATATGATACATGGCGTAAAACTGATCTAAACGAAGTGGAGTTGATTTATATGTGGGCTGATGGTCTCTATGTAAAGGCTGGTATTGAAAAGGACAAGGCAGCATTACTGGTCATAATAGGTGCAGGTAGGGACGGTAAAAAGCGTCTTTTGGCGGTAGAAAGTGGTTATAGGGAGTCGAAGGAATCGTGGGGAAATGTTCTACGTTCATTAAGAGAAAGAGGGCTTAAAGCACCACGTCTTACAATAGCGGACGGAAATCTTGGCCTCTGGGGTGCGTTGGCACAGGTTTATCCTGAATCGAAAGAGCAACGTTGCTGGAACCATAAGATAGTGAATGTTCTGGGTCGTCTTCCTAAAAGGGTACAGTCTCAAGCAAGGGAATATCTTTGCAAGATGCCATACTCGGAGACCCGTGCTGATTGTGAGCGTTTAAAAGCCCATTTTAACACCCTGTTTGGAAAGGCATACCCAAAGGCAATGGAAATACTTGAGAACGATTGGGACAGGATGGTTACCTTTTATGAATTTCCTAAAGAGCATTGGGGACATCTGAGGACTACCAATATTATCGAATCCCCTTTTGCATCCGTACGTTTAAGAACTAACGCTGCCAAACGGTATAAGAAGGTTTCCAATGCCGTTGCCCTTATTTGGAAGGTTCTTTTAATAGCAGAAAAACGCTTTAGGAAACTTAATGCCCCTAATTTAATGGCAGAAGTATATGAGGGCGTGAAATACGTCAATGGTATTAGATATACCGAAAATAAGGAAGCCGCCTGATGCTTTTTACACACCTATTGACATTACCTCACCGGCCACTGATTCCGGAGTATGACTACACCAAGGACACTTATTAGGATTTCACTCTTAGAAGGCTAAAAAAAGGCTAATTTATGGCAGTAACTGAAGGTGATATATATTCGAATCAAACTAACTTTAAATTACGTAAAGTAACATATAGAAGGTTTTCGGGCTATAGTTTGCTTTCAGGGGGGTGTAGATGGAGTTTTTAGACGATGGATGGAAAAAGCCGTGTACTTTTACACTATTACCAGAAGATTTGCATTGAGTATATAGGGGCATATTCGGTAAAATAATGCATCTCAATTTACTGTTTGTTACATGCATTTCCTCTTTTTACATGTATCGGCTACGGATTAGGCAATAGCAACTCCCCGCCGTTAATCCGTAGCCACCCCCCCCACCCCCTCCTACGCTGATACCCGACACCAACAACTTCCGCAACCCTCAAGAAATATGTAAAGCTACATTTCACCCCATATTTTCTCGTTTAATAAAGAAATGGGATCTAAAACACTAAACAAAACGCTGCATTTTGTTTAGAATAATATTTATATATCTTGTACAGTAGCGTAGCATTGTCTGGTAAAATTAAAAGCCCGTACGAAGATTACTCAACACCGATAAGAGGTGTGGGTCAATTATTAGATGCTATAGCGAAAAAAAAAGAGGCGTATAAAACACTAGACAATACAACCTATAATGTCTAGTGTTTTATCCTGAGGCTATATACACGTGTCTATCATTATAGCAGCCGGATTTTGTCTCAGTAATGGTGTACAAACTCATGCCGGTATTCTTGCCAGGAGACGTACGCCCTCTAAGCCAATAATATGCTTACTGTATAGTCTTCCATTTATCTGTATGTATTGCGTGTAGTGCCTTCTCGTCAGTATCTGTTGTTTGAAGGAGAAAGCCCGGGCACATATAACAGGGAAAATACTCTAACTCCTCCCCTGCCCCTTAGACGGTATAATTTTGTTGAGCGAAGAAGCTGATACCCTAAACCCTGTGAATATCTTATAAGAGTTATGGTTGCCGGTTACGATGGAGAAATAGGCATTACCCCTTCTTCTTTTTCGGGCCCGGTTTGTCCTTCTTACTTTCAGCCGGTTTAGGTTTCTCTGCTTTCACCTCCGGCTTCGGGTTTACTCGATCCTTAAATGCTTTGCCAGCGGAAAACTTAGGCACTCTTGCGGCCGGGATTGTTATAGGCTCGCCAGTTCTCGGATTTTTTCCTTCCCGCTTTTTTCTCTCAGATGCCACAAAGGTTCCAAAGCCAACAACCGTCAGCTTATCTCTATTTCTGACGGCATTTATTATGGCTGATGTAATGGCTTCGACTGATTTCCCCACCTCATCCCGACTCATCTCAGTTGACTTCATTACAGCTTCAACCAATTCACCTTTCGTCATATATCCTCCTATTTATAGATTGAGATAATTGTAAAAATCACAGCCTAAACCGGTAATTCCAGTGTAAATGCTGCACCACCTTCGATATTCCTTACGTAAATTCTGCCGCCTAACTTGTCTTCCACGATTATTTTAGACATGTAAAGTCCTATACCAGTTCCTACGTCTTGTGGTTTTGTGGTGAAGTAAGGCTCGAAAATCTTACCCATTATTTCCTCCGGTATTCCGCCTCCGTTGTCGCTTATCGATAGTTTTAACGTTTCCCCTTCCTTATAGCAATCGACGCTTATCGTGCCCTCGTCGGTTACACCCAACAAGCCGGAGCGTCTTCTGAGGATAATAGCGTCCCTGGCGTTATTTATAATATTGAGGATAACGTGGGCTAACTGGTTCTTATATGTCGTAATTAATGTGGCATCGCAGGGCATAACTTCGGCAAAACTTCTGAAAGTCCTGTTATGGGTATGGCAGGTGATGCTATAGGATATGGAATTTGTCTTAAGCTGGTTTGAGAGCATAGAAAGGACATCAGCAGCCACTTCAATGAGATCGAAGGTTTCCTTTTCCATGGCAGGCTTAAAAAAATTCCTGAAATCCTCTATGGTTTTTGCCATAAAATGAACCTCATGCATCGATTTTTCCACGGCCGTATCGATATAAGCCTCGTCAAGCTCTCCAAATTGGTAGGCGTCCCGGATGTCCTGTAGCAAAAGGCTGAGGCTGTTAAGGGGCTGTTTCCATTGGTGGGCTATGGCGGCCATCATATCGCCCATAGCCGCCATTTTCGATTGCTGGATTAACAGTTTCTCTTCCGTTTCATATTTCTTACGCATCGTTATATCCCGGAATACACCTATGATACATTCTTTATCGTTTAAAGTAATCGATTGGGCTATCACCTCCGTCCAAACGCATGCACCGTCGGTTCTTATAACCCGGTTTTCGAGAGGCAATGGAGGTTCGCCGCTATTTAACTGTGTAATGTGCCGTTGAAACCGTTGTCTGGCATCATCTT
>JADFXO010000168.1 GCA_015233485.1 Nitrospirota bacterium | reverse complement strand
TCAGTCGTTACAATTGGAAATCAAATAGTATGGGAAAATGGAGGCTGAATGAAATAAGATTCATTTTTTAGAACTCTACCTCTTTTGGGGTGAAAAAATGTCTTGACTTTTGGGTAGCATTACACCTAATAACGCGCCCCCTTTACTTCCTTTTGACCAAAAAAGGCCGCCGACTATTGATGGTATGAGTTGAAAGACTGCGGCAAAAGATATCATGCCCATTGGTACCAAATAGACGTTGTCTAACACGCTTGCCAAGTAGTATCCAAATAAAATACACGAAGCCACCACAACCCATTTGTAATACAACAATCCACCTTTAACAAAGTTTAACAGCTTGATTCTTATCACAATTGGAAGCAATATGTGATTTGTCACCATCGTGGAAAGTGTCATTGAACAGACAATGACCATGCTGGTTGCCGCAGAGAATCCGCCTATAAATGCAAACATGGTTAACCACGGTATTTTGCCTAACTTTGGTAACAAAAGAACAAATATATCTGCATCCTTAACCGGCAAACCTATTGTTAATCCACCCAGGGCTAATGGATAAACAAAGATATTTATCAAGAACAAATATAGTGGGAACAGCCACATAGCGGTTAAAATATGCCTTGGCTTAAAGTTTTCTATAACGGATACGTGAAATTGCCGCGGAAGAAGCAAAATCGCCGACATCGACAGGGCAAAGTATGTCACCCATACGCTGGCATCTGCCCTTGGGAAAATTTTTGTTTTGTTGATACAACTAAACTTATTGAAAATATCATCAAAACCATCGTAAAGAAAAAACGTGACAAATATACCTATAGACATAAATGCTATTAATTTTATGATACTCTCAATTGCCACGGCCATTACAATGCCTTGGTGTCTTTCTGTAGGATCTAGCCTCCTTACTCCAAACAATATCGTAAAAAATGTAAGCAATGCTATTATTACATAATTATGGTACTTATACGTTTCTTTGTTCTCATTAATACTATCATTAACAACAGGCCTGATATTGTCTTTAATGCCTATCTCAATTCGTTTGTCATCGCTAACTGTGCTCTTAGTAATGACAGTAGGTAAAACACTGGTTATGACATCGTCTTTCTGTGTCAGGTTGTCAGCAACTACTGCGGTTTGCTAGGTTCGGGTAAGAACATCATAGGATTACTTACAATAGCAAGGCCTTTTGCTGCTTTTCTTTCAACTATAAGGGCCACAGCAAAAAGCATCGACATGTATAATGTAATAACAATAAGAATATTTACTGCACTAAACATCGTTTAATTTCCTTCTTCCATCTTTCCCCCGGTTTTTTCTAAATCGGCGACATCCCCATCTACAATATCAGCACTATCCCCAACATTCCTGTCATCACCTTCTGAATACCTGCCCGCGTAGCTTCTTGATACAAGATATAGCATAAATATGACTGTAGCCCACGCGCCAAACAAGTATTTATAGCTTGTAAGCCCGTCACCCTTCTCCATCGAAGCGATTATGTGCCAATTAAACAATAACAACGCCGCCACAGCAAAAACAACTAAAAAACCTTCCTCAGCCAACAAACTCTTCAATCTTTCCACGTTAATAACACCTCGCGTACTCCAATACTATAGCGATTCGACACCCAAACCCACAAGCCATGACACGCCCTAAACAGTACAATGAATGCTTACAAAATGTCAAGATATTTTTTGCATCACAAGGTGCAGAATTTATAATAATAGAATTTAATTTTATCCTTATATTGTAAACGGATATTGCATAAAGGCGGCGGTTCACGTATTTCGGCAACAGGTGAAGGAATTTGCGGGGGCCGACCCGCACATATTACAATTTCTTGCAATAGAAACTGCGGGGTCTGCCCCCTCTTTTACTGCGCTTACTGCTAGGATTGATTAGATACGGTGAAACCGCACCCATCATATATATTGTAGCAAATTGTGTGCCAAAACTCAAATTCTGCATTATCAATGACTTATAAATCTATATGCCGTCATAATTGACACATTTTGTTATAATTGTGACTACTTTTTTCCTGCTGATAGCTTCGGCGGCGGACTATGGTGCCCTCATCTCTTCAAGGTACTGTCCGGCGAGGGTCGCTCGTATCGGGTCAGTCGTCTTGTAATACTCTATTATCTTGTCCGCTACCTCCCTGTGATTAAACGGCTTCACTATATATCCCTGAATTCCAAGACTTAGGCAGTCCGTTATTGTGTCAGCGTCGGCCAGCGAGGTAGCCATCACTATCGTCGTTGTCTTGTCCGCCAAATATTCGCGAATACGCCTTAGCACTTCATAGCCTGTCATATCAGGCATCACAATATCTAAAATCACAATGTCCGGTTTCCATTGTTCAAAAACCTCAAGGGCTGCCTTGCCGTCCGCGCATGACCGTCTCTGAAAGAGCATACTGTTTCTGATTCCAAGATAGTACAGCCTCCTGATTTTTTTGTCGTCCTCCACTATCAAAACCTTTATTTGCTTCAGGGATAATACGCTTGAATCTTCCAATATTCCTCCATCTCTAATATACTATCATATCTGATAAACTATGTGGACATTTTCGATATAATTCGACAGCTCGTCCAGTAATCTGGTTAACTCATCAGGGTTATTTTCCTTCGCAGCGCGTTCAATGGCCTCTCCAATGGTAGTAACGGCCTTAAATCCATACCCGCCGCCGGCACCTTTGAGGTTATGTCCAATTTTTTGAGCGTCCTTTAGATCGCCCGCGCAGAGCGCCCCTTTTATCGCGTTAATATCGCAGGCGAATTCCTTCAGGAAATCAGGAATGACGCCTTTGAGGTCAGGGTCAATGTAGACTGTCAGATTGTTAACAGTCTCTGCGTCTGACTCGGGTTTTGCAGAGGATGCGGCATGGGAGAGGGCAGGGGATGTGGCACTTCGCGCGCCGGTGAGTTTTATTATTGTTTCCATGAGTGTCAGCTTCTTTATAGGTTTCGTCAGGTGTGCCGTGCACCCGGCCGCCTGACTTTTTTTAATGTCTTCATCAAGGGCATATGCGGTCAACGCGACTATTGGAACGGGTTTTAATCCCCTGACGTTCTCATACTTTCTGATTTCCTCAGTGGCCTGCAAACCGTCCATTACCGGCATCTGTATGTCCATCAGGACGATGTCATAGTTTCCCTCTATGACCTTCTCAATTGCCGAGACGCCGTCTTCGGCCGTATCAATTCTGTATGGCGTATTCTTAAGATATGCCTTGATGAGCACGCGATTTTGCGCGTAGTCCTCGACAAGGAGGATATTAAGTGGATTAACTGCGTTGTATGTAAATGCGGCGAGTTCGCTGGTATGAGCCTCTGCGCCCGTTTCATATCCAAGAACCGTGCGGATTACGGTGAGAAGATTGGCCTTCTTCAGAGGTTTTACGATGCAGGCATTTACCCCAATTCCCATGGCCTTTTCGCAGTCGGCTTTTCTGTTGTCTGACAGGAGCATCATAATCGTCGTTTTTGCAAGTGCGGCATTTATAGAGCGCTCAGCCGCCTCGAATCCGTCCATGCCCGGCATACGGCAATCAAGCAGGAGCAGGTCATATGGTTTGCCCCTGGATTTTGCGCGTTTGAGTTTCTCAAGGCCGCTTTGAGCGCCACCCTCCGCAGCCGCGTGAATCCCCCATCCGGCCAATTGCTCCGTTAATATCTCACGGTGTGCGGCGTTGTCATCAATGACAAGGGTTCTTAATCCGGCAATGTCCACTGTAGATAGTGGCTGCTTAATGACTGAGTTAACGTCCGGGCCTAATCCAAAGCCCGCCGTGAAGTGAAACGTGCTTCCCTGCCCGAGGACACTTTCTATCCAGATGCGGCCGTCCATCAGGTTGACGAGTTTTTTTGAGATTGACAGGCCAAGTCCCGTGCCGCCGTATTTGCGCGTTGTGGAGGAGTCTGCCTGGGTGAATTTCATAAATATCATGTCAAACTTGTCCTCAGGGATGCCGATTCCGGTGTCCGAGATTGAAAACAGCAGACGCGCGGTGCCGGGCTGGTTGAATTCCGGGTCATTTTTTATACGCAGGACGACCTCCCCGCTGTCTGTGAACTTAATCGAATTTCCTATCAGATTAACCAGCACCTGGCGAAGGCGGCCGGGGTCGCCGATTATACTACACGGGACGTCGGGGTATATGTGGTAGTTCAGTTCGATTCCCTTCTTATGCGCCCGAATGGAGAGGATTTCAAAGATTTTTTCGATAATGTCAAGCAGGTCGAATGCCACGCGTTCGAAGCCGATTTGGCCTGCCTCGATTTTGGAAAAGTCGAGGATATCATTGATAATGTCAAGCAGGTTCTCGCCCGCCGTTTGAAATGCCGCGACGTACTGCCGCTGCTCATTGGTGAGTGAGGTCTCAGTGAGGAGTTCTGCCATGCCGATGATGTCATTCATTGGTGTGCGTATCTCGTGGCTCATGCTTGCGAGGAAATCGCTCTTGGCGCGGTTGGCGTCTTCGGCTGCGGTCTTAGCCCGTCGCAGTTCGGCCTCCGCCCACTCCTGTTTTTGTGCATAGGTGACTATCTCGGTTACGTCCTCTACGGTGATAAAAATGTAATTTATAACGTCGCTTT
This sequence comes from Nitrospirota bacterium, assembly GCA_015233485.1. Classification (GTDB taxonomy): domain Bacteria; phylum Nitrospirota; class Thermodesulfovibrionia; order Thermodesulfovibrionales; family Magnetobacteriaceae; genus Magnetominusculus. Next base: position 3,733 of record JADFXO010000168.1, on the reverse strand, counting down.
CGTTTCTTAATGGCCCCATAGTGCAAGTTTGCTGCATGTATTCAAAGTTTGTTTTATGCTGCCCGGTGAGCTTAAAGGGGAACAGGTAGTTATGCAGCTTTTGGGATAAGAAGATGAAGTTCCCGAATTTGAATACAGACTTACAGCTCTTCAGAAAGGATGGTTTGTCCAGATTCGGAAAGAAATCAAGCAGCTGCGCCCCGACAATATCGCTGCTCTTTATACCGCTTTGCATAGCCAGCCAGCGGTTCCAGTAAAGAACAACAAGTTTCTTATCAATAATTGCCACACCCGTGTTCAGCATATCTAAAAGCTGATGAGTGATTAGTTGAACAACTTCCATAACGTGCCTTACGCCTCCATGACACTATACTAACACAGCGCGGCGGCAGTTCGCAATTTGATTGGACTTTCCCCAAATCCATCATCAAACTAAGGCGTGGCATTGGTTTTAGTGTCTTGGTTCAGCGTGAATTGGACAAAATTGTAGAATTCCTCAAGTACGGTCTTATGGAAGCGCTCACAGATACCATCACTTTGTGGTGATAACCTTGGTATATGTGTGTTCAATATCCTCTTGATGGTGGATTTAGGGTGCCATACCCGATTGACATCAAGCACATTTATATGATAGTATCTGTTGGATGGTGAGCATAGCTCAACTGGTTAGAGCTCTGGACTGTGGCTCCAGTGGCTGGGGGTTCAAGTCCCCTTGCTCACCCCATCTAAGTCCGGTTACGAAGTGTATATGCGCCTGTAGCTCAGTGGATTAGAGCGGAGGTCTCCGGAACCTCAGGCCGGAGGTTCGAATCCTCTCAGGCGCGATTATTGTGGATCCCCTTGTCAAGACCATTTTTAAAGGAATAAGGCATAGAGTCATCGCAAAAAAAACTGTCAAAGACCGTAAGGGGAGTTTTGTGTCTTAGAATAGTAGGATTTTCACGGTAAAGGCTGCGTTGTTGTCAATTATGTAATCGGTATAATTTACCGGACGGGAACAATGCCGGACGGGGGGGAATGGTAGGCGGAACAGGGCTCGAACCTGTGACCCCAGCCTTGTAAGGGCTGTGCTCTCCCAACTGAGCTACCCGCCCACGTCAGACTAACCATTGTCTCATATTTGGGTGGCGTTTGTCAAGCGTAAAAATTTCTTGTATAAATCTGCTCCTTGTCAAATCAACCTGTAACAATTGGTGGGTAGAACCGTCTGAAAACAGTTTATTCACTTAATGCTCATAGTTGTGGTAGGATAAGTGTATGGCTGAGAGAATTGCCGGAGACAATATTGTACTATATCCTGATGAGCGTATTAGGAATACTATACGTCTCGGGGAAAGCCATTACAGTGAGTTTAAGTCCGCCTTAGATGGAAAAGAAGGGAATAAGAAACCGCGCAGCGTAAAAGAAATCTGCAAGGACATTGCGGAAAATTTAGTTTCATTTGCAAATGCCGATGGCGGTGATTTACTAATCGGCGTTGAAGACGATGGAACAATAACCGGAATTCCACATAATGAAAACGATATAAACACCATGATTAACGCTGTAAATACCCATCTTTTAAATGGCAGCAGACTGCCCCTTGGCAGATCAACCAAAATATCAATAGACGACAGAGTTCTCTTATTTTTTTCCGTAAATAAAGGTGCAGATAAAATCTATCAGCTTTCCGATGGTCGTTGCCTAAAGAGAAACGATAAGCAAAACATACCGGTGAGTTTTGATGTAATTAATTTTGAACGCAAGGAGGCAAACTCCAGAGAGTACGACCGTTGTTTTATAGACGGGGCACAGGTCACCGACCTTGATATAGATCTTATACAGAGCCTTGCAGATAGTTATTTAAGAGGACTGAGCGTTGCGAGATATCTACAGCAGCTTAATATTGCCGAATACACAACATCTGGAATGCGTCTTAGAAAAGCTGCCTTACTTCTCTTTTCAAAAGATATACAAAAGTGGCATCCGAGATGTCAGGTGAGGATTCTCAAAGTAAAAGGAACTGAGCTGCTTGGCGGGAAAGATTATAACGTTGAAAAAAATGAATCTTTACGGGGAAATATCTTTGAACTTTTAATCTCATCATGGGAAAGGTTAAGTCTTTATTTATCACATAAAACAGAACGCGAGGATAATAAATTTGTTCCCAAGTATATATACCCGGAGGGTGCCTGCCGTGAGTCACTCATTAATGCGATAGCACATCGTGACTATAGTATCCAAAATGGAATCGAGATTTATATATTCGACGACCGTATGGAAATCAAAAGTCCTGGAGCCTTACTTTCAACTATAAAAATAGAAGAACTTAAAGAGCTTAAAGGAGCTCATGAATCAAGAAATTCTTTAATCACAAGTGTTTTAGCTAAAAATAAGATTATGAGGGAACTTGGTGAAGGTTTAAAAAATATTTTTGATATAATAAATACAAGCGATCTGAAAAAGCCGGAACTTTCATCCGATAGTCAATCATTCACAATAACATTATACCACAAGTCTGTATTTACAGAGAAGGAACTTAATTGGCTTAAACTATTTGAAAACTTTAAATTAACACCTCGTCAAAAAAGAATCGTTGTTCTTGGCATGGATGGTAGAGAAATATCTCCTAACGATATTTTCCGTGTTATATATACAGATAGAGTGGAGATATATGCAGAAGAAATTTCCTTTTTAATAAAATATGGCATTCTTATAAAAAATAGAACTCTATCAGATACTACACTGACTTCTAAATCTCAAAATATAGATAAAAAAGAAGTTAAATGTTATAAGATAGGAATTTCACCTGAACCTAAACCTGAGATTGAGCGGAGAGTATACCCTGCCGAACAAGGACTATATATTGGTAATTTAAGCAATGCTGTCACAGAATCAGACTTAAGAAACCTATTTGGTGAATTCGGTAACATTATAGAAATTCATCTTCCACAAAAACCGGATAAAAAAGGACGTATGGGCTTTGGATTTATATGCTTTGAGAATTCGGAATCGGTTAAAAATGCTATAGAAAAAATGAATGGTCATGAACTGTGTGGCAAAATAATACGGCTTGGGAATATGAAAGATGATTTGGGTATAAATCTTAACAGTAAATTGTGAGCCTTGTAAATCTTGCGAAAAATTCTAAAGAAAGTTCCTCTTCTGGATTCCCGCTTTCGCGGGAATGACAGACAAGGCAGGACACATAAACTCCTAAATCTGTCATTACTGTTTCTTTTTCTGTCATTCCTGCGAAAGCAGGAATCAAGGAACCCATCTACCGACGCTAACTGCATGGACAATTTCTGCTTTATTTTTCTAATGCGTTTGCCATGGCGGTAAGCCATTTAATGAGTTTTTTAAGATGAACACTCCAGGCCTGACTTAAGTTTTTGTCGCACGGGTCAGTCGAAAGAGGAATTTTGCTGAACCGCAGATACAACAACCTGGTCGCGGCCTGCGTGCTTCGCCTCATATAGGGCATTGTCCGCGTTCTTTAAGACTTCGGCTGAGTTTGTACCTTGCAGAGGGAACGATGCTATGCCCATTGATATGGTAACGGATAAAAGCGCGTCACCATAAGGGATGCGTATACGCTCTCTAACCCCGTTACACAATTCCCGTGCCTTTGCCGGTGGAAAGATATGAGTATGCCACGTTCAAAGAGGTTATGGTAAGCATGGACTATCATGTGGAAGTTGAAGGGCATTACTACAGCGTCCCTTATCAGATGGTGAAAGCATATGTGGAA
>JADFXO010000167.1 GCA_015233485.1 Nitrospirota bacterium | reverse complement strand
TTTTGCCAGCGGTCCGCACTCGTGCTCACCGTTTATTTCGTTCAGGGCTGCCAGCACCCCCATAACCATCCCTACGAGGACATGTGCGGCTGTCCTGGCCACTTCTTTACCAGCAGATTGGAGTTCTGTGGCGTGTTTACGCAGCAATTCGGAGACCGCGCTCTTAACGCCCTCGGCGTCTGATGGCAGGTAATTCGTAATCCACTCGGGCAGTGTACCAAGAGAGTTGTCTATGATGTCGGCCATCTTCTGAAGCAGGGCAGGGTAATTACCTGAGCTGCCTCTGAAAAATCCGGCAGTGCCCAACCCCAGAAAAAACATAACCGTTATGATGACAGCGCCAAGCAGTGCTATAACTATCATCTTGGACGCACGACTAGTAAGGCCCTTGACTTTGATCTTACAGGAAAGTGCATGTATAAGCTCAAACACAAGCAGCCCGCTCAGCAAGGCAGCCAACAGATGAAGCTTAAGCACAAGAAACAGCAACAATGCAACAATAAGCCAAGCGGCCGCATCGTAGCTCGAAACAACAACCCCTGTACTCCCGTTATCAGGTTTATCTACGCTCATCCCCTAATTATACCCGCCATCGATAACCAAATACAATCATTAAATGACACCCAAGTTCCGACTGAGGTTACTGTTCTGATCAATGGCATTTTGAAGGGGCTTCACACACCGGCACCGGGGCGATTGACATTCTCTGCCGTGAAATATTATAGTTTTTCTGTGGGGTCGAGCGTCGGGAAAAGAGTTGTAATGGTTGTGTGGTATGGCCTGCTGACGGGGTTTATTGGCGGTCTTGCCGTGTTTTTTTTGATGCTTCCTGTCGGGGTGTTGCTTCATGTGATGGGGATAAAGATGTTTTTATACATTTCAAAAGGCGGGATTTTCTCACTGCGTTATACGCTCGTCGTCTTGCAGGCAGTTATAGCTGTCGCCGGCATTGGGTACTTCGCGTGGAAGGAGTTTTATAAAAAAATTGACTAATATGATATTGTTTGTATATTGTACCTGTTGCAGTGTTTAAATGTGTCTATTAAAATATGTCTCTAACGGAGGGGTTATTGCGATGTATAGAAAGTTAGTTGTATATCTTTTTGCGGTGGTTGTCCTGGCCGCATCTTTAGCGGTCGCGGAGCAGCCGGTAAAACCACAGCACTCGGGAACAATCCCTACCGAAAACGCCATACGTATAGGCATGGGAAAAAACACCGTAATTGAATTCGAGGACCCTGACTGTCCTTTCAGCAGAAGGCTTTCCGCTTATATGAGTAAAAGGCAGGATGTTACGCGGTACGTGTTTTTTACTCCGGCAGTGCAGATTCATCCGGACGCTATGGATAAGGCCAGATTTATTCTCTGCTCAAAGAACAGTCCGCAGGCATTTTTAGACGTTATGAACGGCAAATATGACAATGCAAAACCCCCCGTTTGTAAAGATGAGCAAGTCGAAAAAACCCTCAAAGAACATAAGGAATTGGGGGATAAACTTGGCGCCTCAGCCACGCCCTATTTAATCATAAACGGTACTTATGTGCTTGGCGCTGATTTCGAGAAGATTGAGGGAATTATCGGCCTTGCGCGGTAGGGGCACCTGTAGCCGGAGTACCGAAGCCGCCAACGGCGGCAGCCCAAATTAAACAAATAAAACGTGTGCGTGATTACGGGGTGAAGGGGGATTATCCCCCTTCGTCTTTAATTTTTATTAAGGTCGTCAACCCCTTCTGAAATGGCTGATAATCATCAACCCTATGCCGCATGTCAGGGCCATATCTGCGACATTAAACGCCGGCCAATGGTATTTACCGAAATAAAAGTCAAGGAAATCCACCACTGAGCCTGTCGTTATCCTGCCCGTCATGTTCCCCGCCGCCCCGCCCAATATAAGTGACAGCGCGAAGAGGTCTTTAGTGCCGAATATCAGAATACAGGCTATTATTACCAGCACCGCGGCGGACAATATGATAAACGGCTTATTTCCCCAGCTTTGAAACAGCCCGAAGGCTGAACCCTTGTTTCGCCAGTTCACGATGTTAAGATACGTGGTGATAGGGATAGAGCCATAGAGGGCGAGTTTTTGCTCTATAAGATATTTCGTAATCTGGTCGGCCACAAAGACAAAAAATGAGAAGAGAAAATATAGCTTTGCCGACGGGTTGAAGCTCACGTCTGCTCCATCTGCTTTAATACGTGGTAGCATCTCTCGCAAACTTCCGGTTCGTCAGTAAAACTTCCAACGGTGGTGCTGAAGTTCCAGCAGCGCCCGCATTTATCGCCATCTGCACGGGTTATTTCGATAGGTAGATCTGTTGGTGGGGTCTGCCCCCCGATTTTGTCCAAATGGTTGCTGAGCTGCAAGAGACTCACCTGCGATACAATGAACATCGTTGGCAATTCAGGCTCAAAGCCCTTTAACAATTGATATACGTTGACATCTGCATAAATTGTTACTTTGGCCTCAAGGGAATTTCCAATGAACTTCTCCTGCCGTTTTAACTCAAGTTTCTTGTTCACCACGTCTCTGATTTCAATAAATCTACTCATACGGTTATTCAGCATACGGTTATTCAGCTCATTTTCGATATATTCCTCATCAACGGCTGGAAACTTACTGAGAAACACGCTCTCTTCACTTACTACTTTATTTAGTTTCAAGGACTGCCAGACCTCCTCTGCGGTAAACGAAAGGATTGGCGCCATGAGACCTGTGATCCCTAAAAGTATCTGTTTCATTGTCCACTGAGCGGCCTTTCTTTCTATTGATTGCCTCGCATTGGTATAAACCCTATCTTTTATAATATCCAGATAAAACGAACTCATATCCAGTATACAAAAATTATAAAGGGAATGAAAAACCTCGTGAAAATCAAAACGTTTGTATGATTTTGCGATGTAATTAATCCGGCGGTGGAGGCGGTTCATCGCCCATCTGTCAAGCTCCGTAAGCGAATCTCCGGGGTCATAGCCTTGCTCAAGGCCGTTGATGTTTCCAAGCAAGAAACGGCATGTGTTGCGAATCTTTCTATATGCCTCGGTCAGGCGCTGGAGGATTTCCTTTGATATTCTGATGTCGTATTGGTAATCCTCTGAGGCCACCCACAGCCTTAGAATCTCCGCGCCGCTTTGTTTTATAATGTCTTCCGGGGCAATGACGTTGCCCAGAGATTTTGACATTTTTTTACCCTTGCCGTCAACGACAAAACCGTGAGTGAGAACTGTCCTGAAAGGCGCGCTGCCCTTAGTAGCCATCGAGGTAAGCAGTGAGCTTTGAAACCAGCCCCTGTGCTGGTCGCTGCCTTCGAGGTACATATTGGCCGGCCATGTGAGATTTGCTCGTCTCTCAAGCACCGCTGCCTGGCTGACGCCTGAATCGAACCACACGTCCAGTATATCAGTTTCTTTAATAAATGTGCCGCCGCCGCATTTTTTACATTTATATCCATCGGGAAGAAGTTCTAACTGGTCGAGTGTAAACCACACGTCTGAGCCATGCTCTCTGAAACGCGCCACGGTCTTATCGAATACGCCATTGTCTATTACCGCCTCGCCGCAGTCATTACATAATAATAGGGCAATCGGCACGCCCCATGAGCGTTGTCTTGATATGCACCAATCGGGGCGGTTTTTCACCATCGCGTAAATCCTGTCTTGTCCCCATGAGGGAACCCAATTGACTTTATCTATTATCTCCTCGACGGCGCGTGTTTTTAGTTCTCCATGTTCCATGGAGATAAACCACTGCTCGGTCGCGCGAAATATGACGGGTTTCTTACAGCGCCAGCAGTGCGGGTAGGAATGGGTGATGGTGTGCTGCTCAATAAGGGTGCCGTTATTTTTCAATATTTCGATGATTTCCTTGTTGGCATCAAAGACGAATTTTTCTGCGAGATTATCTCCCGCCGCGGCGGTAAACTTGCCTCTATCGTCAACGGGGACATATATATCAAGGCCATATTTTATTCCTGTACGGTAGTCGTCCTCACCGTGACCCGGGGCGATATGTACAACACCGGTGCCATCTTCTGTGGTAACAAAATCTCCGAGGACTACATGAGACAGCCTGTCAATAAACGGGTGATGCGCCTTAAGTCCTTCAAATGTATTACCTTTGACCTGTTTGATTATTGTGCCGCCGACTCCTATGTCCGACAGTCTTCCGAGAAGCGGCGCGGCAACAATGTAGGATGCCCACTCATCGTCAACAACCGCGTAGTCAACATCAGGATGGACGGCAAGCGCAAGATTTGCGGGCAGCGTCCACGGGGTCGTTGTCCATATGACGATAAAAACGTCCTTATCGGGCTTATTCCCGAATAAACGAAAGAGGCTATCTTCAGTCAGTTTGAATTTAACATATACCGATGGCGATTGTTTATCCGCATATTCCACTTCGGCCTCGGCAAGGGCGGTAACACAAGTCGGACACCAGTGGACGGGTTTCTTTCCTCTGTAAACGTAACCAGCTTGGGCGATTTTAAAAAACTCCGCCACGATGTCGGCCTCGTAGTCGTAGTCCATTGTGATATAGGGGTTAGACCAGTCGCCGAAAACGCCAAGGCGAATGAATTCGTCTCTCTGGATGTCGATGAACCTTTGAGCGTATGAGCGGCAGTGTGCGCGTTTTTCGATTATAGTAACGGTGTTTTTCTTGGCCCCCAGCTCCTTATCGGCCTGATGTTCAATAGGAAGGCCGTGGCAATCCCAGCCCGGTACGTATGGGGCATAACGCCCACACATAGCATGGAATTTAACGATAATGTCCTTGAGGATTTTGTTGAGGGCGTGTCCGATGTGGATATGCCCGTTTGCGTATGGCGGGCCGTCGTGAAGTATATATGGAGCGTTGTCCCTGTTTTTCTCTTCCATCTTCGCGCGTATATCCGCCTCCTTCCAGAAGGCCAGAAAATCCAGCTCCCTTTTGGCAAGATTCGCCTTCATAGGGAAATCTGTATCGGGCAGATTCAACGTATCTTTATAATCTTTTGCCATAACTTAGAAAACTAACACTCTCAGGCAGTAAAAGTCAATATCGAAATCACGGCCGGTGGGTTCAGTACATTCTCTTTTTAAGATATTCCCCTGTTGCCGAACGCGGGTTTAGCATAATCTCCTCCGGCGTGCCTTCGGCTATGATATATCCACCGTGGTCGCCGCCCTCAGGTCCTAAATCTATGATATAGTCTGAGAACTTAATCACGTCAAGGTTGTGTTCTATTACAATTACCGTATTGCCAAGCGACACCAGACGATGGATTATTCTCAGCAGTCTTTCGACATCGACAAAGTGAAGCCCTGTGGTGGGTTCGTCAAGGATGTAGAGTGTCTTGCCTGTGGCGCGTTTCGTTAGTTCACGCGATAGCCTCAGGCGCTGGGCCTCCCCGCCTGAGAGTGTCGTTGCCGGCTGCCCAAGGTGGATATAACCGAGTCCGACCTCTTCCAGCAGCATTAATTTTTCCCTTAACGGTGCAATCGGCGCGAAAAACCCGCCCGCCTCGCTTACCGTCATAGAGAGTATATCAGATATGTTTTTTCCCTTATAACGCACGCGCAGTGTCTCGCGGTTGAACCTCTTGCCGCCGCATGTGTCACATTGGACATGCGCGTCCGGCAGGAAGTGCATCTCATATTTTCTTATCCCCGCCCCTTTACATGTCTCGCATCTGCCGCCTTTTACGTTAAAACTGAATCGTGAGTTTGTATATCCCTTCGTCTTCGATTCCATGAGCGTTGAAAACAGTTCCCTTATGTGGATAAATATGCCGGTATACGTCGCGGGGTTGGAGCGATGGGTCTTGCCAATCGGCGATTGGTCAACGCTTATCACCCTGTTAATCTGCTCTGTGCCGGTGATAGCCTTGTGGCCACCTTCGCGAAACCCACTCTGTAGAATAGCATTGCAGAGGGCAGGGTAAAGCGTATCAAGGATGAGCGTACTTTTCCCTGACCCGGATACCCCTGTTACTGAAATGAAGACCCCAAGGGGGATTTTGATGTCAATGTCTTTCAGGTTGTTTTCACATGCCCCTGTTACTGTTATGTAACCGGAGGGGGTGCGCTTTGTGTCCGGGGCGTCCGGGATTTCAATTGTAGCGGCACGGCTAAGGTATGCGCCGGTCAGTGAGTTTTCGTTTTCCATTATCTCATCAGGGCTGCCTATGGCCGTAACATAACCCCCCCTAAGGCCGGCACCCGGCCCGATGTCAATCACTACGTCAGAGGAAAGAATGGTCTCCTCGTCATGCTCTACGACTATTACGGTGTTGCCCCTGTCTCTTATCTCCTTCAGGCCGTCGATTAGTTTGGCGCAGTCGCGCGGGTGAAGCCCTATGCTTGGCTCATCAAGGACATATAAAACGCCGGACAACGAGGAGCCGAGCTGTGTGGCAAGGCGTATGCGCTGTGCCTCACCGCCTGAGAGGGAAAACACAAGCCGGTTCAGCGTTAAGTAGTTGAGGCCGACCTTTTCCATAAACATGAGGCGGTTGGTTATCTCTTTGAGTATGCGTGCGGCAATAAACCTGTCCCTGTCGTTGAGATTCAGGCAAGCAAGGAAATCTCCGGCGGCCTTTATGGACATCCGCGTAAATTCCCCGATATTGAGACCTCCGATTTTAATGCTCAGCGCCTCTTTTTTCAATCTCAGGCCGCCGCAAAGGGAACACGGTTTCAATGAAAGCAGCGGTGTGTCGACGTCTTCATTGAGGCGTTCATATCCTATCCCCCTGCACTCCGGACACGCGCCGAGGTTGCTGTTAAATGAAAAAAACATCGGCGTCAGCTCCGGTATATTTATGCCGCAATCAGGACATGCCATCGTCTTTGACAGGATAATATCAGTGTTGTTTTCAATCAGGTTTAGTACCACAATAGAGCTGAATCTCATGGCGGAGGTCACCGCCTCCCGGAGTTTTCTTTCTACGCCGGCCTTGATTATCAGACGGTCAATGACGATTTCTATGGTATGGCGCTTGTTTTTGTTTAGGGTTATGTCCTCGGTCAAATCACGCATTTCGCCGTCTATGCGGGCGCGGACAAAACCCTCGCGGCGCATAGCGAGCAGCTCTTTTGTATATAACCCCTTGCGTTCTTTGACTATCGGGGAGAGTATTTGAATCCTTGTGCCTTGCGGCAGCGTCTTTACAGTCTCAAGGATGGTTTCAGTGTCTTGTGATATGATGGGCTTGCCGCAGTTGTAGCAGAATGGTTTTCCTATTCTCGTATATAACACCCTTAGATAATCGTATATTTCCGTGAGGGTTCCGATTGTGGAACGAGGACTTTTGGATATAGTTTTTTGCTCAATCGCTATGGACGGCGAGAGGCCCTCGATTGAGTCCACATCGGGTTTTTGCATTTCACCAAGGAACTGCCGTGCATAGACTGAAAGGCCCTCGACATAGCGCCTCTGGCCCTCGGCAAAAATTGTATCAATGGCAAGTGTGGATTTACCCGAACCAGACGGCCCGGTGATTACGATAAACTTATTTCTCGGTATATCGAGGTTTATGTTTTTGAGGTTATGTTCCCTTGCCCCTTTTATAACGATATTTTCTTGCATAGTGTTGTGAGCCGATTACTAATGTAACTTATTCGGCGGAAACCATGCAAGGATTAAAGACGAAGGGGGGTAACCCCCCTCACCCCGTATTCTCGCACATGTTTTATTTATTTAATTTGGGCTGCCGCCGACAAGACGGGGGATTATCCCCTCGTTGGCGGCTTCGGTACTCCGGCTTAAAACTATCAAAATGGGGGCTTTTTCTGTCATCGCGTTCTGTGATATAATACCTGTGATGACAGAGAAAGCAAAGTCCTCACGGGCACTTCAGATAAATATTGCCGATTACAGCGTCGATGTGAGCATTGACCCTATGTATAAAGCCATACAAGAAGTCATGGCGCGCTATCACGGCCTTCAGGACGGCCTTACCCTGTATTTAAAAGAACTCTGCCATCCACGCAAGAACTGGCAGTACATTGTCAAAGAGACATGGACGTATTGCCTTGGATATTTCTACGAACTCACCTCCCACCCCAAAGGGCCGGAGGCGGCTACGCTCTATATGAATATTATTTTCGAGGCCCTTAACTCCGCAAAAGATGAGCAGGTTCGCTCCGATGCCTTCAGCCTCTTTTATCTGTTTAGTCAGAAACTTATTAAAGACGCCCCGAAGGACATTGAAAAAAAATATATTTCTGTTGCCAATCGGGGTTTTATAATGGCAGATGAGCTGTCAGATGAACGTTTTACTATCATCGCTAAAAGCCACTACCGTTTGAATAAACTTGCCGGATTGTTCTACGACGCTGTTGATGATGATTTACAGTTCGATGCGATTAACGCACTCATGATTCATTATCTGCGGTATACCTATGCGTACTGGCTTACTGAAAAAAACCCAAAAGACTGGTTTGC
>JADFXO010000166.1 GCA_015233485.1 Nitrospirota bacterium | reverse complement strand
CGGTAAGAAGCGGTAAGTGGCAGATAATGATAAACGGCGAGTCCTACAAGGTAATCGTAGCCGAAGCGGCGAAGAAGGCCCTTGAGGTAAACAGGGCGGCAACCGGCCAGGCGCAGAACCACTATGAGAGAGTATTTATTGTAAAACTCCTCCTCGACGCCAACGAGCCAAACAGAGTAGCGGCGGCGGTAGGATTCAGCGTAAGAGAAAACAAGGCATATATATTTAAGGCAAAGTGTATGCTTTTGGCATGTGGCGGCGCGGTCAACGTATTCAAGCCACGTTCAGTCGGCGAAGGGCAGGGTAGGGCATGGTATCCGGTATGGAACGCCGGAACGACATACGCATTAGCGGCACAGGTTGGAGCTGAGCTTGTGCTTATGGAAAACAGGTTCGTACCTGCAAGATTTAAGGACGGTTACGGCCCTGTTGGCGCGTGGTTCTTATTCTTTAAGGCAAAGGCAACCAACGCCCTCGGCGAGGACTATTGTGTAACTCATTTCGAGAGCACAAAGGCATTGTATGGCAAATATTGCAGCGACCCGCACAAGCTCGGCACCGCAATCAGAAACCACATGATGATGAACGACATGAAGGCCGGTAAAGGCCCTATCCTCATGAACACCCATCTGGCAATGGCTGAGCTGGGAAAGACGATGGACGCCAAGCAGATAAAACACCTTGAGGCCGAGGCATGGGAAGACTTTCTCGACATGTGTATCGGACAGGCCGGATTGTGGGCCGGCAATAACATTGAGCCGGACAAAACCCCTTCCGAGATTATGCCTACCGAGCCGTATCTCCTGGGTTCACACGCAGGATGCGCGGGCTTATGGGTAAGTGGTCCTGACGATTTAGGCGCCCCGAAAGAATGGAACTGGGGATACAGCAGAATGTCTACCGTAAAGGGGCTTTTCACCGCCGGTGACGGCGTTGGGGCATCCGGACACAAGTTCTCCTCAGGCTCACACGCCGAAGGAAGAACAGCCGCTAAGGCTATGGTAGCGTTTGCGCTGGATAACGCCTCTTACAAGCCGGCGGTTGCAAAGTCAACTGAGGAGCTCGTCGGAGAGCTTTATCTCCCGTTTGAGATATACGAAAAATACAAGAACTACAGCACAGACACCAGAACAAACCCCTACTACATCAGACCAAATATGCTTCAGATAAGACTTCAGAAGATAATGGACGAGTATGTAGCGGGCGTGTCAACCTATTACATGACCAGTAAGACGCTGCTTGAGGCAGGCTTAAAGCATCTGATGCTGTTGAAAGAAGACGCGTCGAGAATGGGTGCGTCAGACCTCCACGAGCTGATGAGATGCTGGGAGAACTATCACAGAATCTGGACAGGCGAGTCCCATGCAAGGCATATCCTGTTTAGGGAAGACACCAGATATCCTGGCTACTATTACAGAGGAGATTTCAATCTCGTTGACGACCAGAACTGGAGATGCTTCACAATATCGAAGTACAACCTTCAGACCAACCAATGGGAAATGTCAAAGAGAGACTACGTACAGATGATTCCCGACTAAACGGCAGGAAAACAAGGACAAGCACACAGGAGGAAGGGGGGACGGTGTTCCCCCTTCTGACCTTTTTTTGAAGTCCGTATTCGGTTTCTTAAAAAAGAGCGGAGGAATTTATGCCAGACGAAAAAGGTTCGAGCATCGTAGTGATAGGAGGTGGTATAAGCGGGATAACCACGGCGATAGAGGCAGCCGAGGCAGGCCACAGTTCGGTTATAGTGGAGAGAAATCCGTATTTGGGTGGAAGGGTAGCGCAGTTAAACCGGTATTTCCCCAAGTTATGCCCGCCTTACTGTGGATTGGAGATAAATTTTAAGAGGATAAAGCAGAATCCTAAGGTATCCGTTTATACGCTGGCGGAAGTAGAGAGTGTTGCCGGCAGTGAAGGCAATTTTAACGTTAAGATAAAAAAAAATCCAAGGTTTGTAAATGAGAAGTGTACGGCGTGCGGCGAATGTGTAAAAGTATGTCCGGTTGAAAGAAGCAACAGTTTTAATTTTGGAATTGATAAGACAAAGGCGGTATATCTGCCTCATGAGTTATCCTATCCGATGAGGTTCGCAATAGACCAGAGCCCCGGTGTGTGTCCCGGTAAGTCATGCGCTAAATGCGTACCGGCTTGTAAGTACAACGCAATTGATCTGGACATGAAGGCTGAGACAGTTGAGCTAAAGGCCTCAAGCGTAGTGTACGCAACCGGCTGGAATCCATATGACGCAACGAAAATGGATAATCTTGGCTTTGGAAAAGTGAAAAACGTGATAACAAATATGATGATGGAGCGCCTCGCGGCGCCTAATGGCCCGACGAAGGGAAAAATCCTGAGGCCGTCGGACAATAAGCAGGTAAAAACGGTCGCGTTTGTGCAGTGTGCCGGCTCCAGAGACGAGAATCATCTGGCGCATTGCTCATCGGTTTGCTGCATGGCATCACTAAAACAGGCTACGTATTTCAGGGAGGGCGACCCTGAGACTAAGGCCTTTATGTACTATATAGATTTAAGGGCGCCGGGCAAATATGAAGACTTTTTAAAGAAGATGCAGGCCGACGCAAATGTGATGATGATAAAGGGTAAGGTGGCAAAAATAGAGGAAGACGCCGGGACGTTAGACCCCATCGTAACAGTGGAAGACATCGTAGGCGGCAAGAAGATCACGCAGAGAGTCGATATGGTTGTGTTGGCAACTGGAATGGAGCCCTCCTTAAAAGTGGCAAATGCCGGCACAAACGTAAAACTTGATGAGAATGGCTTCGTCGATGCCGATGCACAGGCGGCAGGCATTTACGCTTCCGGAGTTGCCAAAAGGCCAAACGACGTTACAACGTCACTACAGGATGCCACTAATGTGGCCTTGAAGGGCATTCAATCCGCGGTGAGGAGGTAAACGATGGGATTAGGGGTTTACATATGTACAGACTGTGGTATAGGTGAGTCGTTAAACATAGAAGCGCTCCAAAAAATTGGAGGCAAAACAGGCACTTGCAAGACACATCCGTTTCTGTGCGGCCAGGAAGGCGTACAGCTTATAAAGGATGGTATTAACAAAGAAGGCGTAAATAAAATAGTAATCGCGGCGTGCAGCCAACGTGTGAATACGGACAACTTTGACTTCGACCCGCTTCTTTATGTAACGGAGAGGGTGAATCTGCGTGAGCATGTCGTGTGGATGCAGCCCCCGAATGACCCTAAGACTCAGGCCATGGCCGAGGACTACCTGAACATGGCGCTTGTAAGGGCTGCTAAGTCCGAACCACCGGTTCCGAGGACTACAGATGTCACACGGGTAGTGCTGATTATCGGAGGCGGAGTTACAGGGCTAACCGCTGCCCTTGAGATAGAAAAGGCAGGGTATAAGGCAGTGATAGTGGAAAAATCAGCCGCCCTCGGCGGTTGGTCAAAAAAGAGTTTTAAGACATTTCCGTCCAAGGCCCCATATGACAAACTCGTTGCCCCGTCAATAGACTCGAAGGTGCAGTCGGTAAGCTCAAGCAAAAACATCACAGTACATCTGGACAGCGCGATAACCTCTATTGAGGGTGAGCCGGGCATGTACGACATCGGAATAGACAAAAAAGGCGCTAAAGGGACCTTTAGGGTGGGCGCTGTGATACTCGCAACCGGCTGGAAGCCCTACGACGCCAATAATCTCGTACAGTACGGCTATGGCAGATTTAAAAATGTCATAACGAATGTGCAGATGGAAGACCTCGCGTCAAAGGGAAAGATAACGAGGCCGTCAGACGGCAAGACGGCACAGAACGTACTATTTGTCCAGTGCGCCGGACAGAGAGACGAAAACCACGTCCCGTATTGTTCATCGGTTTGCTGCAACGTGTCATTGAAGCAGGCCAAATATGTACGAGAGGCCAATCCCGACGCTGGCGCCTTTATCATCTATAAGGATATGCGCACACCAGGTGTATATGAAAACTTTTACAAGGCGATGCAAAACGATGAAGGTATATTCCTTGCCAAAGGCGAGGTAAAAGGCATAGAGGAGGAGGCCGATGGAAGTCTGATTGTCATCGTTGACAACCAGCTCCTTGGCAAAGAGATGAGAATCAGGGTTGACGTAGTGGTTCTGGCCACTGGGATGGTTTCCTCAATGCTGCCCGAAGGAAAGTCCGTTAACAGCCTGACAAAAGAATATATAGGTGACATTGTAAAAAAGAAGACGCAGGACGGAGAGATCGAAGATTTTGTGCCGATACCCCATATAATGAATCTGCAATACCGGCAGGGGCCTGAGATACCTCATTTAAAATATGGATTCCCTGACTCCCACTTCGTATGTTTCCCGTATGAGACGAGGAGAACGGGTATATACGCCGCGGGTGCTGTGAGACATCCGATGGATTCGTACCAGTCGTCTGTTGACGCCGGAGGTGCCGCGCTAAAGGCTATACAGTGTATTGAGCTGACATCCCAGGGCAAGGCAGTGCATCCCCGCGCGGGAGATATGACGTTCCCTGAGTTCAGGCTCGAAAGCTGCACGCAGTGCCGCCGTTGTACGGTTGAGTGTCCTTTCGGGGTGCTTGATGAGGATGAGAAGGGCACGCCAAAAGAACATCCCTATCGCTGCCGCCGCTGTGGAACCTGTATGGGCGCATGTCCGCAGAGGATAATCTCCTTTAGCAACTACAGTGTCGATATGGTATCTGCGATGTTGAAATCGGTTGATGTGCCTTCGGAAGGGGATGAACCGTTTATAATTGCCCTGATATGTGAAAACGACGCCTATCCCGCGTTGGACATGGCGGGGTTGAACAGGGTGCATTTGAATCCGAACTACAGGTTTGTAACCCTGCGGTGTCTTGGCGGGACGAATCTTGTGTGGATAGCCGACGCGCTTTCAAAGGGTGTGGATGGTGTGCTTCTGATTGGCTGCAAGTACGGCGATGACTACCAGTGCCACTTCGTAAAGGGCAGTCAGGTGGCAAGTGAGCGCCTGGGCAAGGTTCAGGAGACATTGGGCAGGCTGATGCTTGAGTCCGAGCGTGTCACGCAGATACAACTCGCGATAAACGAATGGGATACGCTTCCTAAGATAATGGAAGAGTTTTCAGAGAAACTAAAAGGTTTTGGCCCGAATCCATACAAGGGATTCTAAAATAACAGGGAGGTATATGCAAATGGGTGATGGAACTGTGTTCACACCTGACATTGGGTTTGTTCGGGGCCTGAAGAACTCCGGCGCCGACACTATGAAGCAGTGTTATCAGTGCGCGACGTGCTCTACGGTGTGTGAGCTGACGCCGAAAGACAACCCGTTTCCGAGAAAAGAGATGGTAATGGCCCAGTGGGGGTTGAAGGATGAGCTGGCGGCAGACCCCGACATATGGCTCTGCCATAACTGTAACGACTGCTCAAAGTACTGTCCGCGCGGCGCAAGGCCGGGCGATGTCTTATCGGTATTGAGAAAGGCCGTGATAGCCGAAAACGCCTTCCCGCGGTTTATGGGCACGATAGTGGGAAATACAAAGCTGCTCTTAGTGGCGCTGTTGATTCCTGTCGTGTTGTTTCTGTGTGTGTTAAATGCCTCAGGGCACTTAAACATACCTGCCGGCGATGTGGTCTTTAAAAACTTTTTCCCTGTTCAGCTTATTGATTCGATATTTGTCTCTACGGCGATGGCGGTGGTGTTCGTTTTTGCAATAAGCGTAGGGAGATTTTGGCGAAAGCTCAATGTAAACCCGTATAAACTTATGGCGCACAGTATGCTCCTGCCAAGTTTGTTTGAGACGCTGAAGGAGATATTTTTACACAAAAAGTTTCAGAAATGCGGCGCGAATATAGACAGGACATGGACGCACAGGCTGGTGCTGTTCGGCTTCATAGGCCTGTTCATAACGACAAACTGGGCGGTTTTTAACCTATACGTCCTGAAATGGGACTCGCCGTATTTAATAAACGACCCTAATATCCTGCTGATATTTGGTTCTCAGGCGGCGGTGATGTTGTATTACGCGGCCTTTAAGATATTCGGCAATGTGAGCGCGCTTGTATTGTTTATAGGGGCGCTGATGTTGTTTACTAACAGGATGAAGGACAAGGGAGTGAACAGCGTATCATCGTCCTATGACTGGATATTTGCGTCGATTGTGTTTTTGGTCTGTATCACTGGACTGGCGGCGGAGATGTTGAGAGTTTTAGCGAATAACGCGCAGCTTGCCTATCCGGTATATTTTGTCCATCTGGTACTTGTGTTTTACATAATCGCGTACCTGCCGTATTCGAAACTTGCGCACATGGTATACAGGACGACCGCGATTGTATACGCGAAGATGGCAAACCGGGACGTAATGTAAGGACTGAAGCAGGGCAGTTGCAAGACAACACCTCAACCAGCGCCGAATGCGCGGTTTGCCATGAGCGCGGTTGAGGTGTTTATATATCAATAAGCACCTATCGGAGAGAGTGAATTCAAGTGAAAGAAATCTATGAGAAGTTAAATAAAGACCCCGACAGAAGGGGCGAGCTTGGGCCGGAGAGCCGATTTAAGTTCAATTGCCACAAGGGGCTATCATGTTTCAATAAATGTTGCGGTGAGCTGGAGATATTCCTGACGCCTTATGACATATTAAGGTTGAAGAGGCGTTTTGGCAAGACCAGCGGCGAGTTTCTCGTTGAATATACGGATATGGTAATAACTGACAAGAACAAGCTGCCGTTTATAAAATTGCGAATGGCAGAGGGCAAACAGTGCAGGTTTGTAACAAAGGACGGCTGCTCGATATATGAAGACAGGCCGCTGGCGTGCCGGTACTATCCGCTGGGGTTTGCCATAGGAAAGCGGACGATGACAGAGGGAGAGGATTTTTATTTTTTGATAGAGGAAGGGTTTTGCAAGGGTTTTAAAGAGGATAAAGAGTGGGTAGTGAAGGACTGGCGCCAGAGCGAGGGTATAGTCAAGTATGAAGAGATGAACACGGATTGGATAGAGGTAATCCTCAATAAGAAGCTGATGGGTAAGTCAGTCGTGCCGGATGAAAAGACGACGAGCATGTTTATACTTGGGGCATATGACATTGACGCATTCAGGGTGTTCGTGCATGAGAGCGCGTTTTTAAAGATATTTGACGTAGACGAGGAAGAGGTGCAAATCATAAGCGAGAACGAAGAGGAGCTGATGAAATTCGCCCACAGATGGCTGAGATACGCCCTGTTTAGAGAGAAGACAATGTTCCTGAGAGATAAAGACGAGCCCAACCCCCCGCAAAAAGGCTGCGGCTGCGGCACGTTTAAATAGAAATGTAGTTATGCGTATACAACGCGCATGATATAGAAAGGGGTCAATGTAGGTGCGGTCCGGTGTGGGGGAGTTTGCGATAAACCAAATATTGGTTGTCCACTCAGTTTATCGCCCCGTAGTGGGACGTATTGCCTCATGTAAAAATCTATATGAAATAGAGTCGTTGACGGTATTCATTCTTTGTGATATACTGAAAGTATGAGCGTTATAACGATACCTAAATCGTTGCGAGAAAAACTTGGCGACGAGGCCACAGAAGACCTTGTTAAAGTTATCAATGAGGCCGATTCGGCTTCTAGTAAGGATACGGCTACAAAAGAAGATATTGCCAAATTAAAAGCAGAAATAGAAAAATCCAAGTCCGAAACACTAAAATGGATGTTTCTATTCGGGGGAGGGCAGTTATTAGCCATGTTTGCCATGCTCAAAGCGTTTCTTAAGTAAGACAACACCACTAAAACATTTTTTTCGTCAAGGTTGTCCCAGGGCTAAGTCAAAGTGAGCGGTAAGTGTGAATAAAGATAGGGGAAAAATAAAGTAGTGTCTTTTTTCACATAAGAAATTGTATAACAAAGCATGGCAAATGAGACAGCTACATCTACACAGAGCAGGGCAGACGTGCTGGAAGTGCGGTTGGCGGGGCGGGAAGAAGAGTCTGAATGGGACAAGTTGATGAGTAGTTGTCATTATCTTGGATAGCGCAGAACAGTAGGGGAATCGCTGAAATATTTAGCAGTACTGGAGGGGGAGATAGTTGCCCTGATAGGCTGGTCATCGGCGGCCTTCAAGAATATACACCGTGATAAATGGATAGGCTGGCTACCTGCGATACAATGGAAGCGTTTAAAATTCATAGCCAGCAATAGTCGATTTTTAATATTACCTGGGGTACGTATCCGCAACCTGGCCTCCAGGATATTAAGGCTGAACCTCAGCAGACGATCATCTGACTGGGAGAGAGCATATGGTCATCCTGTAGTAATGGTGGAGACATTTGTAGATCCGGCACGCTTGAACCTAGAAAAAGCAGTTGAATTATGATATAGGGAAAAAATAATATATAAGACAGGGAGTTACGGCAAAAAAATGAAAAAGGAGCACTCACCCAATGGGAGAAGAGCAAAATACAGGAGAGTTGAAGAA
>JADFXO010000165.1 GCA_015233485.1 Nitrospirota bacterium | reverse complement strand
TAGGGTGATCTCTTTACCCAACAGATAGGAACGCCCTGTTTCAACAGCCGCCTTAAAGTCTTTCCTGAAGCCTTCTCTTTTTGACTCAGGTACAATTATTTCAAATGGCCGTCCGGCTGCCTCATGGGGGGTATGTCCGAATATCTTCGCCGCCCCGGTGTTCCAGAGGACTATCTCCCCGTTTGTGTCCGCACAGATAATCGCATTGTCCGTAGTCTGCACAATTGAACGCATCTGCTCTTCATTTTTTATTAAGTGCTCTTCGATTCTGGCCCGGCTGACAACTCCGGCAAGCGTATTTGCTACCGCGGTGAGAAACTCCTCTTCCTCTGTGGTGTTTTCATGGCCCTCATTCACATAGAGATTCAGCACCCCCAACACCCGTTTGCCAAGTGTTATGGGTACACAGTAGTGGCCGTGTGGGGCCATACCCGGGGGTCTGTGCTCGTGCCTGTCATCTATGGTGTTGGCAAAGACTATTTCTCGTGTGGCGGCCGCCAATCCGCATAGGCATCTCCCGAATGGCAGCACACTGCAGAGTTTCAACAGTCCGCTTTCAAAATTTTTCTGCGCGTACATGACCAGCGTATCAGGGCTATTGCTCTCAACGATATGAATACTCCCTTTCGCATGAAACGATACCCACTGGTACGATAGAATCAAATCCAGCATAAGATCAAGCTGCCTCCTAAGAGGAATAGGTTTTAGGGCTACCTGCAGGATTGAATTAATTATCGCCTGAAGCTGGCAGTTTTTCTTTAGCTGCGTATCCAGCATCTTACGCGCGGTAATGTCTCTGAATACGGCGCAAAGGACTTCCCGGCCATCCATCTCCAGGGCCTTTGTCCTGAGTTCTACGGGTATGTGCCGGCCCTCCCGGTGCATTAGGAACATATCGCTTACGATGTGTTTATCGTCGCCGCCTGCCAGCCGTTTCGCGTATATTTCCCTTTGCTCATCCGGGAAAATTTTATAAAGGTCCATCCCGCGCAACTCAGCCGCGGGTATGCCAAGAAGCTCTGTGAATCTATCGTTGCAGTAGCGGATAACACCAGTTTCCACGTCCGCCGTCAGTATGTAATCCCCCGTAGTGTCAAGCAGCAGCCTGAACTTTCCCTCCGATTCGCGAAGGTGTTGTATCTCCCATAAAAGTTGCTCCTCAGTTGCCTGTTCGTTATACATAACCGCTATTTTCCCCTCAAAATAATATCGCCTGCGTCAGTTGGCCGGCGTTGATAATGACACTGCGGACAATGTAGCCGCCTGTTAATGCGAGCAACGCCGATATAAAGTTAAGCCACGGCCTGTGCGTGCTCATCTTCGTGTAGAGCTTATACGCTGCGGCGATAAATGGTATCACTACCCCTGCCGCCACAAACCCAAACCAAAATAAAACGCTCAACCGCCCGCTTGTAACAATACCCAAGGCGCTCACAGCGCTTTCTGTGGACTTGCCAATGCCGATTAAAAAAACGGCCGTACATAGTAATAACAAATAGAGCAGGATAAAGTCCACGGTGTGTATAAATGTATTGTTATTCTTTATAACTTCATTCATATTTTCGCCTGTTTTGGGCGCGGTTATACAGCAGTCCGGGCAGTCCGGCCTGAGGCACAACACCAGAGATATTGCGGCAAGCCCGTCAATTACCGCCGAAACAAACAGCAGTACCACAACCATCGGCGTGTTCCAAAACGGCCTCGCCGTGAGCGTCGACAGGAGCAGCCCCGTATATAGCGCAACGCCGGTGGAAAGGATAAGCCCCACGGCCTTTATGGCATTTACTGTATTGGCCTTCGTCTTCAATTTCAGATAGTCTTTTTGAAGATTTAACATGAAATATATTATACTGATAGCACAAAAAAAGGTTATTATCCACGCCCCAATGGACATGATTGATGTATATTTGAATGTCGTAAGGAGTAGCCAGAAAAGCCAGGGCCTCTCTAAATCAAATATCAGCATAATCATCCCCGCCATTATCGGAAACGGGGCGATATATGCCCCAGTTCGCACAATCTTCTTATACTTCGCGGGGTCTATGAAATCGGCGGCAATCGATACCAACATAGCCCCGGCACTCACGCCGGCGCCAAACAGGTAGAACGTTATCATATAACTCCAGTATATCATCCGCAGTGCGCGTCCCCTATTGTGTCCTCTGTTTTGTGCCCTTAATTTCCCGAACCGGGAAATCCGCTGTCAGCTTCATGCGGTTCCGATGGCTACCTTACCCTTGCCTGTTGCATGTGACGCATCTTTAAAAACGGCCTTGCCGCCTTCGTTAAGAGGCTTTATTGCCGGCGGTGTTGACAAGACGAGCATACTCCACAGCCCCGCATAGGAATCCTTTGCCTGCCCTGCTACCCCCGCGGCGTCCTTACTTTTTTGGGATGCGCATGACGCTAAAACCCATATCAAAATTGATAAAACAATTTTTTTCATTCAAACTCCGGCATCTCAGCAATTCAGCCGCCGCTACCCTATGATATAATAAATTGAGGATTTTGTGTTTAAATCTTTTCCTATCTGTACGGTTTTTTTTGAGGCGGCGAGTTTCGATATTTCGCTGTTGGGGTCGTTCAAATCCCCAAAGACCCTCACACCAGTGGGGCATGTGCCGACACACGCGGGTAAGGTTTTGTTTTCTAATAATACGGCACAAAAGCTGCATTTATGGACATAGCCGTGCTCCTTATTTATCATCCTCGCCTTATACGGGCAGCTCAGGATGCAGTACTTACACCCAATGCACCGTCGCGTGTCGATTGCCACAATACCGTCGCTTCGCTTATAAGACGCCCCTGTGGGGCAGACGCTGACGCACGGGGGATTGTCGCAGTGCTGGCACTGCATGGGCAGAAATCTCCTGTTATAATTCGGGAAACGCCCAAACTCCTGTTCCTCTACGCGGTTGAAATATTCCGTAACCGGCAGTTCGTTCTGATTATGGCACGCGGCCACACAGGCGAGGCATCCCACGCACTTTGTGGTATCAATAAGCATAGCCCACTTGGGCAATTTCCCCAAACTCTCAGGCGCGCTCATGCCTTTGCCACCCTGACGATTATCTCATTACTCATTACGTGCCCAACGGCGGGGTCGAAGTACGTGTTCAGGAAATCGTTATAGTTGATGCCTTTTCCATAGGCGGTTTTCAGATATTTCGAGAATATGCCGTAGCCGCTTGGCATCCACACGGCCGACGGATGAAGGCCCTCTGTAAGACGTACCTTCACAGAACCCTTTCCAACATCCGACTCGACAACTACCGTATCGCCGTCTTTGAGGCCTATGGCCTCTGCCCTCTGGCGGTTAATCCAGAGGCGTATCATGTCATAACGGTTGCTTAACTGCATCAGATACGGCACATTGGCAGTCATGGAGTGTGTGTGAATGGCCTGTTTGCCGTGTATTAGCCTGAATGAATTTTTGTCGGATGGATTTGGAGAGACCAGAGGCTTCTGCCAACGGGGCATCGGGTCAAGCCCCCACTTTTCAAGCTGGCTTGAATAAAACTCAATCTTGCCCGACGGGGTCTTGCAAGGCTTAAAACCCTCCACCCAGCGCGGGCCGACCTCTATGACGCCCTCCCTCTTTAGTTCCTCAAGGGTTACGCCGAAGGGTTGAAGGCGCAGGGTGTTGCACTCGTCCATTGTAAAATTAAAATATTTTCCTATTCCAAGCCCCTTTGAGAGGCCGGTGATTATTTCAAGCATGGGTTTTGTGTCATACATCGGCTTTACAACCTGCTGAACCATTGTGAGCTGGCCAACCGGCCCTGAATGGACGGTATCGACATGGTCGTCCCGTTCAAGAAAAAACGACTCTGGAAGCACGTAATGCGAAGCAGCGGCGGTCTCCGACATCACGCAGTCAATCGTGACAAGAAGCTCAAGTTTCTTATATCCGGCGATTACTCTTGTGGGATTGGGGTTGGTTCTGACGGGGTTCATGTGATAGACAAATCCG
Organism: Nitrospirota bacterium; assembly: GCA_015233485.1. Classification (GTDB taxonomy): domain Bacteria; phylum Nitrospirota; class Thermodesulfovibrionia; order Thermodesulfovibrionales; family Magnetobacteriaceae; genus Magnetominusculus. The sequence continues at coordinate 4,494 of JADFXO010000165.1, read as the reverse complement.
GCCTTTAGTTTGCCGGAGAGGGCAAGCTCGGGGACAGCGTGCACAATTCCATCGGAATAAGAGGCGGAGGGGTATCTGCCGGGCACGCCCGCTCCGTCGGTCTTTTCGATATCAGGGATGTTCGGGGCCGGGTGACCGCCATTTATAAGTTCACCGAGTGCCGGTTTAAGTGGAATAAAAAGCCCTCCCACGGCTTCGTAATTGCCGATGGCGGCATTTAAAATGGCCACTGCGCGCGCCGTCTGAAAGCTGTTAAAATAACCTGCGCCGTAGCCGCCGTGATAGCCCCTGTGAATGAGGGCGCGGGGTTTATAGGACGCGAATTCCCTCGCCACGCGATATATTGTTTCCTTTGGGATGTCGCATATTTTTTCCGCCCATTCGGGGGGATATGTGACAAGGCCGTCTCTGAGATTGTCGAACCCTACGGTGTGTTCAGAGACGAACCTTTGGTCATAGAGACCTTGCTCTATGATTACGTTAAGCATAGCTAATAGAAAGGCCAAATCTGTTGCCGGTTTTATGGGAAGCCAGTCGTCGGCGATTGCGGCCGTCTCGCTGTGCCGTGGGTCGAGGACGACAAGACGCGCGCCCTGCCTTTTCGCGTCGGCGATGTCTTTGATTTGCTGGAGTTTGACGCCTCCGGCGGGGTTTCTGCCAACCAGAATTATATAGCGGCTGTTTTTCAGATCATTGTCAGGCAGCCCGCCGCATGTGGCGTTAAAGGCAGCGTTTCGCGCGGTAAAACACGTAGCGCCGTGGGTAATCGTATTCGGAGAGCCGAGGGCATGCATAAATCTAAAGGCAAGCGGTATGTTGGCCATAGGATATTGAGCCCAGAAGACCGACTGAGGGCCATTGTCCATGATGATAAGGTTTAGCTTTGTAGAGATTTCCTGAAACGCCAGCTCCCATGAGATAGGCTCGTATTTGCCTTCAGGCGTCCTCTTAAGAGGCTGCCGAATCCTATCCGGGTTATATAGCTCCTTGATATAGGCGTGGCCGCGCGGGCAGACCGTCCCCGCGTTGTTATATGTGCGGGGATTGCCTTCGACTTTCCAGACACGGCCATCTTTCACATACACATAAATACCGCAACGGTTCGCGCCACAGCCCTGGCATTGGGTTGCAATTTTCTTTACATCGGCGGACGCCTTTATGCCTGTAGCCGCCTCTTGCCCATTTTTAGCGCCGCAGGAGACCGTCCCTGCCGCAAAGCCGGAGGCCATTTGAAATAATTGTACCTGAGTCAAAAAGAGAAGGCTTCAGGAAAGAATTTAAGGCGGCTGTTGAAACAGGGCGTTCCTATCTGTTGGGTAAAGAGATCACCCTAACCGCGATAAAAAAAGATGGGACAGATATCCCAATGGAACTTTCTGCCGCTTTGTGGACGGTGCAGACAGGGACGTTTTTTACGGCGATACTGAGGGATATTACGAATTACGTAATTGAGAGGCAGCAGCGTGAGCAGGCAATAGAGAAACTCCGCAAACTCACAGGCTCGGTAGTAATAGCCATTTCCTCTATTTTGGAGGCCAGAGACCCATACACGGCCGGACACCAGCGCAGGGTAGCAGATCTTTCCCGCGCCATAGCCGACGAGATGGGGTTTCCCAAAGATATGACAGAGGGCATAAGAATGGCGGCCTCCATACACGATGTCGGGAAGATTTATGTACCGTCGGAAATACTGAGCAAACCGGGCAAACTCCTTGATGTGGAGTTTAATCTGCTGAAACATCACTCACAAATAGGACACGATATATTAAAGGATGTGGATTTCCCCTGGCCTGTGGTGAAGGTAATCCTCCAGCACCACGAAAGAATGGACGGCTCCGGCTATCCCTCCGGCCTCAAAGGGGATGAGATATTAATTGAGGCAAGGATAATCTGCGTAGCAGATGTCGTTGAGGCCATGAGTAACCACCGCCCATATCGCCCTGCCCTTGGTATAGACAAGGCCTTAGGGGAGATCTCAGCAAACAGCGCGGTACTTTACGACAAAGATGTAGTGGAGGCGTGTCTTGCCGTCTTTAATAAGGGTTTTTCGTTTAAGAGTTAAGGGAGTTGGCACCGTCTGCCCAGGGCAAACGCATTAGAAAATTACAAGAGAACGTTCCCCTTCTGGATTGCTGCTTTCGCGGGAATGACAAACAAGGCAGGACGCATAAACTCCTAAATCTGTCATTACTGTTTCTTTTTCTGTCATTCCTGCGAAAGCAGCAATCCATGAAACCACCTGCTCCCGCTAACTGCATGGGCAATTTCTGTTTTATTTTTCTAATGCGTTTGCCCCGCCCTCTGTCATTTGTATAATTTCTCAAAAAATCAGAGGTCTCTCTACAATTCGCTGTAAAAAGTTGAACCTTCGTAAAAAGCTGTTGACATAGGCGATGGTCTTGTGATATAAATCACGTGGTTGGGTTTTTGGCCGGTTGTTTTAAATGACTGAACAAGGAGAAGGCTATGAAATGTTGGGAGATTAAGAAGTGCGGAGTTGACAAAAGAGAGGCGTGCAATGTTTACACAGAAGAAATGAAGTCGTTGGCGGATCCCAGGCTTGTGAATTGCTGGGATTTTTTGGAGTGTCCAGAGTCAAAAAGGAATCTATGCGAGGCGTATATCAACAGGCAAGGCCAGGAGTGTTGGAAACTTACCAGCACACGCTGCAATGAAAATGAGATACTAGAGTTTAATGAGAAGATGCGGCTTTGCAGAAAATGCGAATTCTTCAATAAACATGCCAACAGACACATTTAGCCTGATTAATGGAATTTAATCTGATCCGTATGGAAGCAGGTTTATGAATCCGGTGGTGGTTGGTTGTGGGCAAGGGAGGTGGAAGGGGTAGTTTTTCTCTCGCAGGTGTGATGTACAGTAAGGGAAGTTGAGGTGTGTAAGGTTGTACATAGACGGTACGTCTATTAGTGATTACTTTTTTAAAAGGGGTTCGACGGATATGGTGTTGTGCTGTGGTTGGACTAATTGACAGCATCCAACTGGCCATATAAGTAAGAGGCATGAGTTTGCGCGATATATTGGTAAAAGAGAAAAGTAACATTTTAGACGGTTGGTATAATCTTATACTTGAGACATATCCCCCTGAGAGCAGGGTCTTTCTTAAGAAAAAGAATGACCCGTTTGCCAACCCCATAGGACATAACATCTCGGTATCCATAGAAGGGATACTGGAAGGACTACTGAACAACATAGTTCAGGAGCGAATGACTGCCATGTTAAGCGATATTATCAGAATAAGGGCTATCCAGGACTGTAGTCCATCTGATGCAATATCGCTTATACTTTTGTTAAAACAGACCTTGAGAGATGCGGCAAAAGGATATATTAAAGGGGATCAGCTATTTAATGAACTATTGGCTTTTGAAGATGAAATAGATAGACTAACCCTTCTTTCCTTTGATATCTTCATGAAGTGCCGTGAAGATGTCTTCAATCTTAAGGTTAATGAAATAAAAAGAAGCACCTTTATGATTGCAAAGAGATTAAAATCAGAAGATGCTTGAACTCTGTAAAACAACTTATTAGGAGGTGGTTTAAATGAGAATCTTGCTTCCATTTCTTGGAGTAATAGGCGTTGTAATGGTTGCCTTTGTAGGCGTTGAGTTGTTAAACCTGCGATATCTCTTCGGAGTAATAATACCTTACGCGGCCTTTATCACTTTTATGGCAGGAGTTATCCTGCATGTGTTGAAATGGGGAAGATCGGCGGTTCCTTTCTGCATACCAACGACAAGCGGGCAGCAGAAGTCTTTTCCATGGATCAAACGAGACAGATTAGACAATCCCTCTAATAACCTTGAGGTTATTGGCAGAATGGCCTTAGAGGTCTTTCTCTTCCGCTCTCTGTTTAGCAACACAAGAACAAGTCTTAAAGAAGATGAAGGACGCCTCGTTCATGGATCCAGCAAGTGGCTATGGGGGGCAGGGTTAGTGTTTCATTGGACATTCTTCATTGTGGTGTTCAGACATTTGAGGCTGTTTATCGATCCCATCCCATCGGTGCTTTATTTGGTTGACAGTCTGGACGGTCTCATGCAATTGGGCGTCCCGGTTTTGTATTGGACAGGCCTGATTTTGCTGGGTTCAGCTACATATCTGTTTATCAGAAGGGTCTTTATCCCTCAGGTGCGTTATCTTTCTCTGCCTAGTGATCACTTTCCTCTGTTACTGATTATCGCGATTGTTTTGTCCGGGCTGCTTATGAGGTATTTCTTAAAAGTAGATATTATCTATGTAAAAGACCTCACAGTTGGGCTTTTTAGCCTAAAACCAGCCATTATACATAACCTGGGGCTAATATTCTACATACACCTGTTCTTAGTAAGCGTGTTATTAGCCTATTTCCCATTCAGCTGTATCTTTGCATTTACAGGTGTTGACATACTGTTATACAAAAACGGAAAGGCGGCAATTGCACAAAAGATAACCAACAAATATATTATCTTACTCTTGTCAGGCATCTTCGCTTCCCTC
>JADFXO010000164.1 GCA_015233485.1 Nitrospirota bacterium | reverse complement strand
CGCTCACGACTTCTATACATACACCCACTCTGTAAACGTGGGGATTCTCTCGATTATGGTATCTAAGGAGCTATTCAGTAAGTCCGACGCCCATGACATGCACGAACTTGGGGCTGGGTATTTTCTTCATGACATGGGTAAGACAAAAGTCCCGCCAGAGATAATCAACAAACCTGGCCGCCTTACCGGCGATGAAATGTTTAAGATGCGTGCACATCCATATCAGGGATATAAGATACTGGACAATGCCAACCAGCTGAGCGAAGAGTGTAAAATAATCGTAATGCAGCACCATGAGAGGGAAGATGGAACCGGTTATCCTCGCAGGTTGAAAAAAGATGAAATCCACCCATACGGCAAAATTGGCTGCATCTCGGACGTGTTCGACGCCTTAACCGCGGAACGTTCATACAAGCAGGCCCTTACTCCGTATGAGGCCCTCAGTCTTATGAAAGAGCAAATGCTAAACCACTTTCAGGCGGACATATTTAAGAGTTTCGTACTGCTGTTCAGCAAGTAAACCAGTGGACGCGGCGTAATTAACCGCCCCGCTGCAGGGTGTATAGCTTACAATTTGGTATAAATATGTCAGCATATAGCACACGCCGGTTTGCCCACCCCCTCACAGGTTTAAGTAAAACGCGATAATCTCCCTGCTATAAAATAAGGACACCGCGGCGCCGAGAGACAAAAACGGCCCGAATGGAATCCTGGCCTTCCTGCCCTTTCCTTTGAATACCATCAGGGAAATCCCATAGACAGACCCAACGAAGCTCCCGATAAAGATTGTCAGCAAGACAGATTTCCAGCCAAGCGTTGCCCCGGCCATCGCCATAAATTTTATATCGCCCCCACCCATGCCGCCCCTGCTTGCCACGGCGATGATATAAAATATCACCCCGCCGGTCAACAGCCCTATCAGAGAGCCGGAAAGCCCAAGCAGACCGCCCTGCGGGTCAGGCAATATGAAAATCGAACCAACAAGCCCCAGCGCTATCCCCGGCAGCGTTATCACATCGGGGATTATCTGATAGTCTATGTCGATAAAGGTTATCACAATCAACGCCGACATAAACATCATGTAGTATATTGAATACGCTGAAAGGCCGAATTTCGCATAAATCAGCACATAGAATACTGCGTTTAGGAGTTCCACCGCCGGGTATCGAAGCGATATACGCACTCCGCAGTAAGCACACCTGCCCATGAGGGCCAGATAACTAATAACCGGTATGTTATGCCACGGCTTGATTCTTTTGCCGCAGACAGGGCAGCCTGACGGTGGAGTTACAATAGAGAGGCCTTTGATAGGAAGTCTGTATATGCAGACGTTGAGAAACGAGCCGATGATCAGACCAAAGACGACAACAAAGGCGCCCGGACCAAAGGTTAATATGTAGTATGGCGGCAGAATTATCCCTCCGTCGAAATAATCTCGCCGGCCTCTTTTTTCAATTCCTCTATGTCTCTGTCAAGAGAGGAAATCTCATGGATTGCCTGCTGAACCTTATGGTGGTTATATATGTCCGTAGTCCTGTTGAAACTCAGCTCGTAGGCATTTTTGCCTATGGATATGAAAAGCTCTTCCTTTTTTTTTTCGAGGTTGTCTATTTTTGCCAGCATCTTTATGAAGGACACCTCAATGGATAGTCTTTCGCTTATAATGGAGGCAAACCACTGGAGCTTTTCTATGCCGCGCTCAAAGTCTCTTTTTATCTTGTTCCACATTTGCTTGAAGCCCCCGTCCCTTGCTCAGCACCCCTGTTCAGCACCCCTGTTTGATGCAAAATTCAGCGAAAAAACGGCAATCCTACGCCTCTTCTTCTTCGGGCTGCCTTTCTTGCAGTATCTCGTCAATGGACTTGTCGGACTTGTCCTGCCTTATCTTTGAGTATCTGGATTCGCTGATTATATCGATGTCCCAGCCGGTGAGTTTCATAGCCAGCTTAACATTTTGGCCCTTCTTCCCTATTGCCACAGAAAGCTGAGAGTCATCAACGACGACCATCGCGGTTTTATCCTCTTCGTTTATACCGATTTTGTCCACATCAGCGGGGGTTAGCGCCCTTGCTATGTAGAGCCTTAAGTCAGGAGTCCAATGGATGATGTCGATTCGTTCGCCCCTCAGTTCCCGAACAATTGCCTGAACCCTTGTGCCCTTCATCCCCACACAGGCGCCAATCGGATCTATGGTGGAGTCTTTTGAGAAGACGGCGATTTTTGTCCTCTCACCCGGCTCCCGTACGACATCTTTTATTTGAACAATATTATCGCTGATTTCCGGCACTTCCATTTTAAACAACGCGGCGACAAAATTTGTCGAAATCCTCGAAAGCACGATCTGCGGGCCCTTATTCGTGGTATTGACCAATTCGATGTATGCCCTGATGATGTCGCCGTTTTTAAAATGTTCGCGCTGAAGTGTTTCTTTTACCGGAAGGACGGCCTCCGCCTTGCCGATGCTGACGTTGTAGGAAAGCCTGTCCTTTCTGATGATAGTGCCGGAGACGACAGTGCCGACTTTATTGGCGAACTTATCGTAGATGACGTCTCGCTCGGCCTCGCGAACCTTCTGCATTATAACCTGTTTTGCCGTTTGTGCCGCTATGCGCCCAAAGTCTTTTATATCAAGCGGTTCATTCATCGTAGAACCTAAAGAGGCATCCGGTGAAATCGCAATGGCCTCTTCTAAAGACACCTCTGTTTGCTTGTCTGTCACAGTATCAACGACAGACTTTATCTTAAAGACACTGACTTCATAATCAATGGGGCTGATAGTCAGCCCGATATTTTCGAATTTCGTAAATTTCCGTTTTACCGCGGTCAACATCGCGGACTCAATTGTTACCCTGAGAGTTTCCCTGGAAATCCCTTTCTCATGGCTGATCTGATCGATAATGTAACGAAGCTCCTTGCTCATTTTAACTCAATCTCCAGTTTGGCTCTTATTATATCGGGAAACTTTATTTCAACCGTTGCTCTCTTGTCCTCAAGCAAAACCGCATCCTCCGTAACAGACACGATCCTTCCGGTGAAGCAATTGTCCTTTGCCGCCGCCCCTGCTCCCTTTGTCACGATTTTAGCAAGTTTGCCGGTGTTTTTCATAAACTCGGCCTTATTTCTAAGCGGCCTGTCAATACCGGGTGAGGTTACTTCAAGCGTATATCCACCCTTAAGTATGCCCTCAACGTCGAGCACGGCGCTAAGGTCTTTGCTCACGCCTGCGCAATCAGCTATGTCGACCGCCGGTTCTTTGTCTATCGTCACTCTCAATATCTTTCTGGCTCCTTGTCCTTTTAACTCCACGCTAAATAGCTCTACAGACCTCTGCAGGGCTACCTCCTTAGCTATCGCCTCAAGGCGTCTCATTATCTCCATGCCCAAAATCCTATGCCCATAAAACAAAAGAGTGGGTTATTCCCACTCCTGAAATGAGAAAACTATCTCTCGGTATCATTGTATCTTTATTTTTCATTAAAAGTCAAGCACTTTTAAAAATGTGTGTCACAGCAAAATAGAAATGTCCTATTCTTGCCAAAGTAGAAATGTCCGATTCGATTAATAATAATAGCCCCATCCGGTTAGGACGACAAGACATATTTCACAGGAATTCCCCGAAAAAATAAGGGGCGGGGAGGAGGGGAAGAGGGGTAAGTTGGTTAGCCCTTGTGTTAGTATGACAGCCGTCGTGCCATTCGTTCAGCGTCCTCTGGCGGCCTTCATTCTGGCAAACGACTTCAACGCCATCCTGCGTAATATCTCCCTCAACTCGTCGTCTTTTATATCCTCTGAGAGCGACTCTACATATGCCGTTTCACCCGCAGTCAGCGCGGCGTCGATTAGCGCGGTGCAGGGTGCGGGTTGTGCCGCCTGATTTGGCCACTCGACAGGCCCCGGCCTTAGTTTAATTGAGGCAACGCCGAACTCACCCAGCTTAGAGACAATCATATCCTTGTGGAAGCGAAGTTCGGTCATCCAGACGTTGGATTCGACATTTATCGTGAGCTGGGTGTTTTTGAAAAACGCGGGCTGAGTGTTAAGCGATATCGGAGGGCCGATAAGCGCCTGCCAACGACTCCTCATCCTCTCCAGCGTCATTGAATCCACCATACCAAGATGCTCAGCAAGGGACTCTATGAGAGTCGCAGCTCTCTGAAGCCTGCTCATAAACGCCTGTTAGATGGCCTTTTTTACCTTGCCCGAACGAAGACATCTCGTACATACGGACACCTTTCTCGGCCCCTTGCCGGTTATTGCCCTCACGGGCTGAAGATTGGGATGAAACCACCGCTTAGTCCTGTTGTTGGCATGGCTGACGTTATTGCCGACCTTCTTTGCCTTTCCACATACATAACAGCTTGCCACTATATTATCCTCCTCATTTGGCGAACTTAATGGACTATTCTAACAGAGCTGCCTTAAATAAGTAAATTGCCCGTTTATCATTTTAGAGAAAATAATGTAGAATAGCAAAAAAGGGGGATGAATCTTATGAAAAACGATATAGATTCCATGGATTTCAAAACAGCGGCACAGGTACTCATAGAAAAAAGTAATAGTGAGCCGGACGTGGTGAGGTTTGTGTCGCCACTTTCTGGCGGTGGCCAAATAAGCGTAACATGGATGGATTTCTTTTCTTATTCGTCGAAGGTTGCCCTGTATCTCAGCCGCCACGGCGTAGGGCAGAATACAAAAGTGGCAGTGTACGCTAAGAACCGTATCCAGTGGCCCGTTTGTCTTATGGCTATGCACGCCTGCCGCGGCGTGTTTGTCCCGGTCTATCACTCTAATACGCCGAAGGAAGTCGAGTATATCCTCACGCACTCGGACTCAGAGATTCTGATAACCGAGCTGGACATGCTCCCCACTATTCGTAAGATATGGAGCCGCCTGCCGCTTATCAAAAAAATTATTCTCATGGATATGAGAATGGATTTACAGAATAATTTGGGGGGCGGCGCCGATTTTGAGGAGTTAAAAGATAAGATCGTGTTTATGGACGATGTATACGCCGATGGTGAGGGGCTGCTCCGGGATGACCCTGACGGCTTTAAACGCCTTGCCTCGCTGATAACCAAAGACGACGTATCGACGATACTATATACCTCCGGCACAACCGGCCCTCCCAAGGGCGTTGTCCTGACATACGAAAACCTCTACATTAACGCCGGTGATTGGATAGGCGTTCTCAGCCCCCTAATTCCCGATACAATGGTAGACCTGCTCTGGCTACCCATGTCGCACATCTTCGGCTGGGGCGAACTTGGCCTTGGAAATACACTTGGATTTACGACGTATTTCACGACCCCAGCGGCCGTACTTTCTGATATGCCCACTGTGAGGCCGACGATATTCATAAGCGTCCCCGCCTATTGGGAAAAGTTATACCTTACCGCGAAGGCGTCCTCTGAGGACAAAAATAAACAGATAGCGAAACTCAGGGAACTAACGGGAGGGCGGCTTCGGTTTTGTCTTTCCGGAGGTGCAGGGCTAAAGCGCGAGATAAAGGAGTTCTTCTACGACGCAGAGTTGCTGCTTATTGAAGGCTATGGCCTCACCGAGTGCTCACCCACGCTGACGATGAACAGAAAGGACGACTTTGATTTCGACACCGTCGGCAAACCCTTCCCGCGCGTAGAGTTGAGGCTTGCCCCTGACGGAGAAATTCTTGCAAAGGGGCTGAATATCTTTAAGGAATACTACAAAGACCCTGCCGCCACAAAGGAGGCATTTGACGCGGATGGATGGTTTAAGACGGGAGACCTTGGAGAGTTTACACAGCGGGGCTTTCTCAAGATAAGAGGCAGGAAAAAGGAGCTGATAGTCACATCGGGAGGGAAAAACATATCGCCCCAGCTTATCGAGCTGCGCTTTAAGGACGACCCCTATATTGAGCATATCGTCGTTTATGGAGACGAAAGAAAATACCTCACGGCACTGGTAACACTCAAACAAGACGCCACCACCGCATACGCCAAACAAAGGGGCATAACATTCACCGGCTTCACAGAGCTGGTTACAAACGAGGCAATCACAACCCTCGTCCGAAGCAGCGTTGATACGATAAATAATGACCTCGCCTCGTTTGAGACGATCAAGAAATTTTATATATACGACGGACACCTGACGCCGGACAGCGGGTTTCTGACCCCTTCGCTGAAGCTGCGGAGAAGGAACATCTACGAGGCATTCAAAGACAGGCTTGATGCCCTGTATGATTAATACCAATAGCCGGAGTGCCGAAGCCACCAACGGGGGGATTATCCCCCTTCGTCTTTAATCCTCTTAGTATAATTAATTTTTTCGTTTATCCTCTATCAGATTAAGCAGTGCGTCAAAGGCGTCGATGAAGAGTTTTACTCCTTCGTCCTCAAGCTTTTGTGTTATGGTTTCTATATTAATATTTAGTTCCATGAGGGAACTGAGCGTTTCGTCAACATCTTTGAGGCCGGAGTCTATAGTCCTTGATACCTTCCCGTGGTCTTTGAACGCCTTCACGGTATCGACAGGCATGGTGTTAATGGTGTTCGGGCCTATCAATGAATCCACGTAGAGGCAATCGGGGTAGGCTGGGTTTTTCGTACTCGTACTTGCCCAGAGCAGGCGCTGGACGTTACCGCCTTTGTGCTTAAGCCCGATAAATTTTTCGGATGAGAACAGCGCTATCATTGTTTGATAGGCCTCCTTTGCGGAGGATATGGCCGCCTTTCCCTTGAGGGATTGTGCCCATTCCTTCTCAGCGTCGTTTAAGGCGTGTTCTACTCTGTTGTCAAGAACCTTGTCCACGGCAGTATCGATGCGGCTGATAAAGAAACTGGCCACTGACACTATGGAATTGATAGGCTTTCCAGCGTCGAGGCGTTTGTTCAGGCCGTCTAAATACGCCGTTGCAACCTCGGCATACCGTTCGACCGAGAACAACAGCGTGACGTTGACGTTACAGCCATCGGCTGTTAATTGAGTTATGGCCTGAAGGCCGACCTTTGTTGCCGGTACCTTAATCATTATATTTGGCCTTGAGATGAGTTTGAAAATCTCTCTACCTTCCGAAATAGTTTTCTCTGAATCGTACGCAAAGCGCGGGTCGACTTCTATGCTGACATAACCGTCAACGCCCTTTGATGACTCGTATATGGGAAGCAGCGCGTCTGCCGCCGATGTGATGTCGGCGATTTCAAGTTCGTACAGGATTTCTTTGGCAGAGAGAGCCGCGTTTTTAAACAATTCAGACAACGGTGCCGCGTAGTCGATACCGTCTTTTATGGCCTTATAAAATATGCTCGGATTTGAGGTTATGCCCCTGACGCCGTCCTCTATTATCAGACGTTGTAGCTCGCCGGATTTTATCAGTCCTCTGCTGATGTTGTCATACCAGAAACTCTGCCCCGCCTTGCGCAGCTCAACCAGTGGATTAACTGCCATTGTAAGCCCCCATTAATATTCTTTTAGCGGCGCTGTCTTGCCGCGAATAGATTCGCTTGTAAAGTATATAACAGCGCACGTATTTTTTCAACTCGTATTTTCAACAATAACACGTCTGAAATCTGGTTATCAAAGCATCAAATGCTCAAACAACCCATATCGTCATCTGGAACGTACCGCAATGGCCCGCAGGGTGGAGGCGCGGCGGTCGTAGGCAAACTCACTGCCATTGTTGAAGTAGAAGCTCCATGCGGCGTACGGGCCGTTAAGCTCGCCTGACCATACCCAATTGTTACGCCTCCCGCCGGCATCATAAAGACCTCTCAGTTCCGCTCTGGTAGGCATACGCCAGCCACCACCGCTAATTGACAGGCTCTTCACCCATGTATTTGCCTGGTCCCAATTTGTATCCATATCAGGGCCGAGATAACACTGAAGTCCTGTGCCTGTGGCTGTAACTATCCCATCGTTGTCTACTGTCAGGAGTACCTTCATAGGCTCTTTTAAGAGTGTTGCCTCCCCCTCAGCGGCGGCTTCTACAGCCATAGAAGTATCGGTTTTCCAGTCTTTATGCCAGATTGACAGTGTGTAAGCCGAAGAAGGTAATAACTTGCTGAAAGTGAATTTGCCGTCTGGCCCCGTGGTTGCTTCAAATTGCTCAGAGCCTTTAACAGGCTGGTTTTGTTTTGCTATGACCTTTACCCCGGCAATAGGCTGGTTTTTTCCATTTACTACCTTGCCCTCAATCCCTGACGTCTTTCCACATCCCGCAGATAATAGAAGAATAAGAACTACAACGACTGTTCTTGACATCTTCATGTGTTCCTCCATTTTAGCACACGCTCGCTTAGGGTTGAAAACCCCTCAGGTATTTAACTCAAAAAATTGGTCGTTTGTCAAGGAATTTGCCGTATATCCTATAATCTGATCGTAGTTTCAACCACGGTGGATTTATTCTGGCCTTAAAACCTAAGGAGGGACAGGGCAAATCAAATAATTCTGGACAATTATGAATCGACAGTAGTATCATCAGTGGTATGGACAGGAGTTATGTTGAAGAAGTAGAAA
>JADFXO010000163.1 GCA_015233485.1 Nitrospirota bacterium | reverse complement strand
TTCTACTTCTTCAACATAACTCCTGTCCATACCACTGATGATACTACTGTCGATTCATAATTGTCCAGAATTATTTGATTTGCCCTGTCCCTCCTTAGGTTTTAAGGCCAGAATAAATCCACCGTGATCCGTATTTGACATAAGGGTTTTTTCTGTGGTACAATCCCCATGCGAATATAATACTTGTGCATATGAAGCCGTATAAATAAACTTTTTGATTAAAAGGAGGTGAAAACGATGAAGAAGATACTATCAATGTCACTGGTATTAGTTTTTGGCTTTGCCACATTGGCAATGGCCGGAGGCTTTGATAAGTGCAAGGGCTGCCATAATGGAAAGGTCGCGCCTGATAAGGCGGCTCTGGCAGCAAAGCTTAAGACCGCTGCCGCCTTTGTACAGGCCGCTAAGGATTCGAAAAATCCTATGATGAACGCAGTCAAGGGCAACGAGGCCAATCTAAAGGAAGCAGCCGAAGATGCAGGTCTGAAATAATTTTACAAATTTACAAAGGCAGGCAGGCCATAGCCGCTTGTCTGCCCTTGTATACGAGCACCCGGAAAGCCTATGAGCCCCCCGATAATAGAAACACTAAAAACACTAAAGATATTAAAGCATACTGCCGTTGCAGCTCTGATAATCGCCGCGCTGGTGTTTCTTGCCGCGTGCGTAACCCCTGAAAACAAACCAGAGACAATAGGCCGCGGGGCAACATGGATACCCGTCCCAAAATTATTGGATAAGATGAAAGATGAATGCTGGAATGTTAATCCGTTTCTCCTGAGTCCACAGAAGGCAAGCCAATGTTGTATAGATATTATGGAAAGCGCGGGGGCGCCGCCTGAGGCCGTTGCCTTCTCCCGTGCGATGCTTCAAAAAAGGGGCGATACCTTTTGTTATATGTCGTCATTTAAGAAAGTGTCAATAGTGGATATAGCGGAGTTAGCGTGCCCGTTTAGAGATGAGGAAACATCGGATATGGTCTTGCTAAACGGGCAGCCCGCCATAGTAGAGATAAATGACATGAACAATCTAAGCAAGATAAACTTGCTATCCGAGCCGGATTATCTTAAAATGCTGGGCAGGCACACTGAGGCACTGCTGTGGCCTTATACCGGCGGGCTTGTTGAAGTGAAGAAACTGCCCCAAGGCGCAGAGCGTTATGTGTTTGACTTCAGGCTATTAAATGGATGCGAGGCCTGTCCTCTTGCGGGGGTTATGACAGTAGGATATGATTTTAATGCCGCGGGCAGTTTTACGGGGGTTAAATTAATAAAACTGGTTACGGCTGAGTAATGGGGTGGCTGAATAACCTGTTATATCTGCATAAGAATGTCAACCCTTATTCCGCAAGCGTTTTAAAGGCCGCTTCAAATTCAGGCATCCTCTGTTCACTATTAAAGAACGGCATTCCCCAAACAACATATTTTCTATCTTTCAATATCCATGATCTGTCAATAGACGCTCTGTCCTTCAGGCTGGTAAGCATTCGTTCCTTCCATGCGTCTTGTATAAGAAGGTTTCCTCCTTTTGGTTCGATGAACACCTGATAATACATGGTGTCCTTGTTTTCCTTGCCGATGAGATACAGCAGAAAGTCAGGCTCAAGGGGCCTGCCGTCTTCAAAGTTGTATATCTTAAAATGCCGCTCATTTCGAATCAGGTAGGCATCCTTAAACTTCTTTTTCAGGTCGTCATAGCGTTTGTCTATAAATTTAATGAGCAACTTCTCTTCCGAAGTTCCGTAGCAATCGTCAAACACGAACCAATCGCGCGTACTTAAATCAAGGTGATATTTCTCGGGCGTTTCCCTGGCGTTACTCATAGACTTTCCTGATTGCTTGTCATCGCCTTCGTTAATGGAAAAATTGAGGGTTTTATCAGTGATTTTATCCTTGAGCATGTAGGGCGTGAATTCCTGCGTACCCTTATATTCCACCTTATCGGAGACAATGCCGTCTGCAACTCTCATCAAAACTGTTGTCGCTGCCTGTAGTTTATCCTCGGGAAGCAAATTATTTACGCGGTCAGATTGACCGGAAATTGTAACGATAATTTCGGCAAGATAAAGGTGTGAAGTCATAAATTCATGTGCTGATTTAAGATTTGGAAACAGTTTTTTAAGGTTGTCGAATTGGTAGAAGTCAAGGCGTTGCATGGCCTTTCGTATAACTGAAACGCCAAAAGCCATTAGTTTATAATCTTTGAATTTTCGATCAATCGTGACTTTGCCGCCGTTGGGTTCCTCAAAAACAGCGCTGGTCTGGCTCTGGCCGGTGTGTAAATTAATAGGATAGTGTCCTTGTATCACGTTACTATCCAGGCCTGCAATGTCGTTGCGGTCATATTTTAGCTGGCCATTGAGAAAGAGGTGCCCTGTCTTGTAGAGTTTTGTTTGTTTAAACGACTCCTTTAGCTTAATGGTTTGTTGGCGTGTCTCTTTCGGCTTGATGCCTATTTCATGCAACGCGGTGTTTAATTCCTGAATGTATTGTGGATTATAGGCACTGTGATAAACAAGCTCCTCACAAATCCGCATCTCGTTAGTCAGGTCATGATCAAACTTGCGCTGATCCAAAGGTTGGTCTGGCGATAGCCGCAACGGGCAATAACGAGCGCCCCGCCCGATTAACTGCGCCTCGCTCATGGTAGTTTTGCCGATTTTCCCTGCCTTGCCGTCGCGGGTGTTATACAGTCGCACGATGTCAAAAAGGTTCAGAACATCCCAACCCTCGTTAAGCTTATCCACTGCAAACACGGCGCGGTATTCATTGTTAGTGGCCTCCAATGAATTTACAGCCAATTGTTTAGCTACGCTTTCATCCTTGCTGTTCACTACTATAAGCTTGTCTTCGGAAAAATCGGATTTTAGCTCTGCCGCAAGATTATCAAAGGTGATGCCCGTGGCTGCGTAATAAGCGAACATAGTTGTTAGCGTATCATCCTTGCTGTGTACCTGAATATCATCAAGTGTCTTGCCTGTCAGAGAAGAAATCCCTTCTTTGAACTCTTCAAAAAAATCTTTGCTTCCCTGTATGGTTTTTGATTTGAAAAGGATGACGGGCTTAACCGCGAGTTTGTTTTTTTCAAAAATCTTGCGGCGGTATTGGGAAAGCAAGACAGCCTGCAATGCCCTTTCTAACGGCGGCAAGTCGGCCTGCAACACCTTCACTTCCTTGGAATAGCCGTCTTTACGAAACTCTTTGAGCGTATAATCGAATATCAGTTTAGGCTTATATTTTTTGGAAAGATTTTCGTCTGAAAAATCCACGGTAGCCGTAAATTCCAGTAAGACATTCTCAGGGTTCGCCATGAAAACGCGTTGCACCGTGCTTTCCCAGCTTACCGAGTCAAAAAGGTCTTCCTGCGTGGTTTTTTCACCCTTCTTGGTGCTGGCATTGATATGATGCGCCTCATCTGAAATAAGGACAATTTTTTGATTTTCAAAATCATCATAGGTAAGGCTGTTTTCGCGGGGTCTGTTCAGCCTATCATGTAAGCCTTGAATTGTCGAAAACACGATATTGAGATCGCCGCCATTGGTTGATTGAAAATTATCCACTTCCCGCACGGTAAAATGCCTGTCGCCTATGCTTAATTGTGGGGCAAACAAGTATTTACCTGATAGAGGGTTCAGGAAATTATCCCTCGTCTTGTCAATGATATTGGTGCTGTTGACGAAAAACAGAAAATTACGATAGCCCTGTGCATATAGGTAGTGCATCAGGCCGGCCATGATCAGGGTTTTGCCGCTTCCTGTGGCCATGTGAAACAGCAATTGATGGTTCTCACGGGGTTTGCCGTCAAATGCCTCCTGCCAGTAGTTAAGAAAAAATTGGAACGTGCGTTTCTGATAAGGCCGCAGCGTGAAGGACGGGGTCAGATTGCCGGTAATCACGGCTGGCAACTCTGTTTTGTCAATCGTCCGCTTTCCCAGTTCCTCAATCAAAATTTGATGCAGGGTTTTATTTTCATTCATGGTTGCCTCTCATTAACGGCGACCTAATAACTGACTGTTTAATTTTTTGTCTTCGGCGCTGATGCCATAAGTTTCATCATCCATTTCACTCAATGGGACATACAACATATTTTTATCAAGCACTTCGATCAGAAAATGCTGCTGGTCATCGAGGCTTAAGATGTTGAAGTCAGCTCTGGCCAGGTCAATTGTCTTCGGCTCAATCTTGTAACTCAAGAACGCCTTGTCCTGCATCTCCTGCCAGATTGCCTGTAATTCCTTAGTGTCATTTGCAGCCTGTATGCGGTCAACAAAGACTTGATTCGCCTGTGCTAATTCGCAATAAATGAAAGAACCTCCGCCCTGCCAGCCCACTGCTTTGGAAATCCCGCCTTGCTCTCCCTCAATCACCTTTTTCAGACGCTCAACAGTGATGGTATTAATGTAATCCATCTGTTCGACGCCAACATAACGTCGCCCCATTTTGTGCGCTACGGCCGCGGTAGTGCCGCTGCCGATGAAGAAGTCAACAACGATGTCACCCGCATTTGTCGTATATTCAATAATTTTATGCAACAGTAACTCGTTCTTTGGGTAGGAAAAAGCCTTGTCTCCAAACAAACCTACAATCTCATCCGTTCCTTTTTTGTTTGTCGTCTTTTTCAAAAGGTCATCGATAATAATGTTGAGAAACTCGGTTGATACATACGCCTTATCGTAGTCATCGCCGTTTTTCTGAATTTCATCTGATTTGAAAACGCGCAGAGCGGGTTGCTGAATATCTAAAAAATCATAATCCTTTGGAAATACAATGCGTTTCTTTTCTATATACCCATTAACCGAGCCCTTGGTTATCCCCCAACAGCGTTGGGGGTTTACTGGATACTGGTCTCCATTTCGTGGATTGACCAATACAAAATTCGAGTTTGGACGCTCTTTCGTTGTTCTTTGTGTGGTTAAATCTGTAAGACGCCACTCATCATTTGGGAAATCTGGTGTTTTATAGTATTTACGGGATACCCCTCTTTGAAACAGTTCATCCTTTGGGGACGCCCCCTTGGTATAGGTCAACATCCAGTCATAATCTTGCGATAGTTTATACGGAACGTCACTTTTGCCGCTTCTGGTTTTCCGGGGAACCGTCGCAATAAAATGATCCCGCCCGAAAACCGTGTCCGCTAATACTTTAAGGTAGTGCATTTCCGTGTCGCCAATGTGGATAAATATTATACCGTTGGACATGAGAAGGGTTTTTGCGATCTCAAGCCTGTTGCGCATGAAGGTAAGCCATGTGGAATGGTTGAAACTATCGTTATATTTAAAGCTGTCAGTGCCTAAGTTATACGGCGGATCAATATAAATCAGCTTCACCTTTCCGGCATAAGCTTTTTCCAGCGTATGCAACGCAAGGAGATTGTTCCCCTTTATAAGAAGGTTGTCATCGCGGCTGACGCTTGTAACCTTGTGTACGCCGTCTTTGTTGTAGCGCTTAAAATTCGTGAGCACCTTAGGTGAAAGCAAACGGTCAATTTGATCCGGGGCAAGTGTTTCATTCCAAAAAACCTCGTTACGCCTGGCATCTTCTTTCGTTTGACCGCCTTCTAATACACAGTCCTTATATGGCCACGCCAAAACGACTTCCTTACTGTCTGTCAGATAGTGACCGTCAGCAGTCAACCCGATTTTATTTTTGAAAGCGGTGTAGCTGTCCGGCAAAAATGCCTTGTTGCTCACAAATTGCTGAAACCTGATTTTATCAAAAATCAAAACGCCGTCTATATCTGTAAAGAAATGACGGCGGATGCCTTCATGTGTAAGTAAAAGGCGGATTAACCCTGAATCCATACCCAAAGCCAATTCAACAATTTTATTTTTGAGCAACTGCCCTTCTACAACCAAACGTTCGTCCTGCTCAAGCAGTTTCAGAAGGTCTTGCAATAGATTTTGCATAGTTTCTACTCCGCCGTGGACTTTAACTTATGTACCCTTCTCCTTCTGGTAATAAACGCCATTACCTTTGACACTAAAAATGCAGGGTCGTTTTTCAGCATGAACAGCAGGTACTGTTTGCTTCGTTTTAGTCGTACTGAAAATTTATTGTTGTAGTTATAGAGCCAGTGGGCTATGGTGTTTACGTATTTATCGAAGTCCTCGCGTTTTATATTTTTTACGTAATAGGCATCCGGCCAGAAGGGAAAACTGTTCCAGTCCGGGTTGGGTGCAACGAGGCCCATTTCTATACACTTATCGTACTCTGAACTGCCCGGCATCGGGTCGAATATGTTAAACGCTAGCTCCCCGGCCCGCAGCTCCTTCATCAAATTAAACGTATCCGTAAGGTCGTCTATTGTCTCATCCGGGAAGCCGGCCATAAAGAACCCGCCAACGCCGATTCCTTTTTTCTGAATCAAATCAAACGCCTTTTTTATCTGCTCGTTTGAGACGTCCTTGTTTATCAGTTTCTTTATTCGCTCACTGCCGCTCTCTACCCCTATCTCCAGCTTTACGCAGCCGGCCTGTCTCATCAAATCGAGGATTTCACCGTCGATTAAATCCGCCCTCGTAGCCGTCTTCCAGCTTATCCTCAGGCCCGATTCGATAATAGACATACAGTAGCGTTCAATAACTTTGCGGTTAATGGTAAAGGAATCATCCCAGAACATGATGTAGCGGGTACCGTAGTTTTCTTTTAGTGTTTTAATCTCCCTGATTACGTTTTCGGGGCTTCGCAGGCGCACTTTTTTGTCCCAGAAATTGCGCGACGAACAGAACGTGCAGCGAAACGGGCATCCCCTTGAGACAATCATACTGCCGAGGGATTTAAAGTCGAACGATTCGGGGTACAGGACTGCCTCTCTTGCCGGAAACGGAATCCTGTCGATTTCGGCGATGGCGTCTCTCATGGGATTGTGCACTATGGCCGCGTTTTTCTTAAATGACAGGCCCTGTATCGCGGAGAAAAAGCCGCCGTTTTTCAGCGTATTGCAAAGCTCCAGAGCGGCATATTCGCCCTCGCCCCTGATTACGCAATCTACCTCATCGTTACTAAGGCATTGCTCCGGCATAAAACTCGGATGCAGCCCCCCCCATAAGACATAGCAGTCCTTATCATACTCCTTGCAGAGCTTGCTTATCTTAAGGGCAGAGGCCACCTCTACCGAAAGGAGCGAGATGCCCACAAGGTCAGGCTTATACGCCCTTAGGGTCTCTCTGACCTCTTCCCACACATAATGGGAGCCGTTGTTTATGGCATCAAGGTATCTGTGATAGTTTTTTGAGCGCAGGTCGAAGCCGATGTCGGCGTCGGGGAGGAGAGCGTCGTCACCTTTTCGTGGATTTTCGGCGTGGTACAGGTTTGCGTCGTAACCGTTTTCCCTTAATACGGAGGTAATATAACCCAGGCCCAGAGGGAAATACGGGGCCTGCCCCGCCCCTTTGAGCCTCGTATATGGCGGTCTTATCAGTAATATCCTCATCTCAACCCACCTTCTTTTGACATAATAAGTTATCCATATTAACCACATCATCCACAGGGGCTGGCTGCTCTCCTATGAAAAACCCGGGGTCCCCAAGCCCCGCCATAAATGTGCGCAGGGAGAGAAAATCAAGGTAGTGGCACGGGTATCTGAGCACATACGGCTGCAGCCGCTGCACGAAGGCGCGTATGAAGTCAGCGTTTGCCCTCTGCCTTCCCTGCCTGTCTTTGGGCCTTACATCAGGGCAGGGCAGTGGTTTTTCTATAATCATCGTGTTATACCCCTTAGCGTTTCTTAAAACGAATGTGGGAAGGACAGTGCAGCCCGTGCGCAGCGCAATCTCCGCCGAACCGGTTGAAAAAAACGCCTTCCTGCCGAGGAACTCAACTGACACGCGTTCCCTTCCCCCGCCGCCGTCTATGGCAACGCCGAGGATTTCATTTCTCCTCAGACACAGGAATGCCTCTTTCAATGAGCCGAATATATTTATATGCCTTACGGGCAGGGACTGCTCACATCGCCACTTTATCTCCATCGTCTTTCTCTCTATAAGGTTTTGTCCATTGCCCAGCATCTCTGTCCACACGGTGGCGGGGGCGCTTAACTGGCTCATCTTAAATCCCCTGTAACCGATGGCCGGCATGACCATCTGGTTTGCCCCGAAGTGGGCAAAGACCAGCATCGTGCCCTTGCCGGAGGCGACGGCCTCGTTGAGATGTCCTATGCCCTCTATCCTGATGATGCCGGAGATGTTGTCCTCGTTCATTGCGGGATAGAAAAAAGTCTCGATTTCTTTCTGGAATAGATTCGTAAAAGTCATCCTTACCATTGAGTCAATGTCTTTGTCCGCGGTATCGGGAAAAAGCAGCCGCGCTTCCTGCTCGACGGCCTTTCTCTTTCTGCCTCTGAGGTAAAAAGCGGCGGCCCCCATGAGCCACCCTATTGTATAAGCGGCGCCAAGGGGCAGCAGCCGCACACCAAACCGCACAGGGTAAAAATAAAAGAACTTCGCGGCGCTTTTGACAAACGCCGTCAATTTCTTCGTAATCGCTGTCAACGCCCCGGCTTGAAAAATCTAAGATATT
>JADFXO010000162.1 GCA_015233485.1 Nitrospirota bacterium | reverse complement strand
AAGGGTATAGCCATCACGCTGGTTACACCGCTGGAGTTTAAGGAACTGACCCGCATTATGGAATTCTCCGGCGCCCCGATCGTCTATGAGGAGGTGCCAACCATCACCCAGGCAATGAGGCGTCATCAAAACACCCTCGTAAGCAACCTGACCAGAGAGCACATAGCCGAGGAGGCCGTTGAGATCATACAACGCCTCTCAGAGGACATGGACTGCACACAGATCGCCTGCAAGGCCGTCTCCATGCTCCTGGGCAAACAACAGGTGGCAGGACCAAACAGGATAGGCCTCACCACCAGAGAGGTCGAACGCATCATGCACAGGGCAACGGCAAGACAGAAGGCCCCAAGGAGAGTACCATCAAGGACCCCAGCCCGTAGACTAGGACGCTATGCCGCTTTTACATTGGCTAACCCGCGACGACGATATTAAAGCCGTAACGCGCACCCCTTACCGCTTACTGGAGGAAGTACGGGAGTTTTCGCACGGCGACCGCGACACTGGCAATATGCTGATTCACGGCGACAACCTTGACGCGCTGAAAGCCTTGCTTCCCTACTATGCAGGAAAGGTAAAGTGCATTTTTATAGACCCGCCGTACAACACCAAAAGTGCCTTTGAGCATTACGACGACAATCTTGAGCACACCAAATGGCTTGCCATGATGTACCCGCGTCTTGAGATGTTACGTAGTCTTTTGGCAGAGGAAGGTAGCATTTGGGTTACGATTGACGACAACGAGGCGCACTATCTGAAAGTGATTATGGATGAAGTTTTTGGACGGAAGAATTTTGTAGCCAATTGTGTTTGGCAAAAGCGCTACTCAAGGGAAAATAGAGAAGCAATCGGCGATGCACACGACCACATTCTCCTGTACGCCAAAAACCCAGAAAATTTAAGACGCAACGAAATTTACTCCCTTTGGGAGAAAAACAGCACAAACTTTACAAAAATCCTAATAATGACCCGCGAGGTTCATGGCAAAGCGTATCTTTGTTAGCACAGGGATACAGGCCAAACCAGATGTATGAAATCGTGGGGCCGACAGGAAAGAAGTTTTTACCGCCAGCAGGCAATTGCTGGAAAATTATTCAGTCGGAATATGAGAAACTTTTGGACGATAAACGCGTTTATTTTGGCAAAGATGGAGAGGGTGTTCCTCGGCGCATGGAATTTCTCTCAAAAGCCAAGGGTATTGTGCCGTGGACGTGGTGGCCGCATGAAGAAGCTGGTCATACGGACGAGTCCAAGAAAGAGGCCAATGAAATTTTTGGAGGCGACATAAGTTTTGGCACCCCCAAACCAGAACGTCTAATACAGCGTATCCTGCAAATTGCCACTAATCTCAACGACCTCGTACTCGACTCCTTCCTTGGCTCTGGCACGACCGCAGCCGTAGCACACAAGATGGGGAGACGCTATATAGGGATTGAAATGGGCGACCACGCTATGACGCATTGCGTACCGCGCTTGCAGAAGGTGATTGAAGGCGAACAGGGCGGCGTCTCCGAGGCCGTGGGATGGAATGGCGGCGGCGGTTTTCGTTTCTATCGCTTGGGTGTTGCCGTGTGTGATGAAAGCGGCCATGTTTCCAAGGGAGTCCGTTTCGCTCCTCTGGCCGCACATATCTGGTTTATCGAAACGGGCATCCCGTTTTCTGGCCGCGCTGATTCTCCTTTATTGGGAAGCCATGAGGGAATCGGTTACTACCTGCTTTATAACGGCATCCTGGGCGACAAACGACCTGATGGAGGCAATGTCTTGACAGCGAAAACCCTGTCCGGCTTGCCGCCTCATGACGGAGCAAAAGTCATTTTCGGCGAAGGTTGCCGCTTGGGTGCTGAACGCCTGAAACGCGAAGGTATCACGTTTCGGCAAATCCCATACAAAATAAAGGCGCGTTAGGAGAAAAGACCTATGAAACTAAAAGACTTTCAACGCACAGCCCTTGATACCCTTACTGCTTACCTTGAGCGCGTCCGTATTTCTGGCAACCCGGAACAAGCCTTTATTCAGACATGGAGGGAGCGCAAGCCGGACGAGCCGATCCCGCCCTATCGAACCATTGCTAAACTTGCAGACATCCCCAATGTTTGTCTGCGTTTGCCAACCGGAGGTGGAAAAACCTTGTTGGCCGCTCATACCGTTTCCGTTGCGGGACGGGCTTATCTTGAGCGGGATTATCCCGTTGTGTTGTGGCTTGTACCGACAAGCACAATCCGCAAGCAGACGGCTGAGGCGTTGAAGAAACCATCCCATCCCTACCGAGCCGCGATTGACGACGCTTTTGACGGGCGTGTATCTGTATTCGATATTAGTGAGATTGACCAAATCAGGCCGCAAGACTTGACCGAGAGTGTAGCCGTCATTGTCGCCACGATTCAGAGCCTACGCACAAGCAACACCGAAGGACGCAAGGCTTACGCCCATTCGGAAAACTTTGAACCGCACTTTGCCCACATTCCCGCCAGCACGACAGGGCTTGAACGCGACGAGAAAGGCAGGATCAAGTTTTCTTTCGTCAACCTTATGGCCTTTCACCGTCCATTAGTCATCGTGGACGAAGCGCACAAGGCCGGAACTACCCTGTCTTTCGATATGTTGGCCGCCTTGCGTCCGTCCTGCATCGTAGAATTTACCGCCACACCGAACACCAACACACAAAACGGTAGTAACGTCCTGTTTCGGGCTTCTGCCGCCGAGGTGAAGGCGGCGGAGATGATAAAACTTCCAATCATTCTTACAGAGCATCCCGATTGGCGTGCTGCCGTGCATGACGCGATAGAAACTCGCGCTCGTTTGGCGGAAACGGCAAAAAATGACCCGCGCTATATTCGCCCACTCACGCTTTTTCAAGCGCAGGACAAGGGACAGGAAGTGACCGCTGAATTTCTGAAAATCTATCTAATCGAAAATGAGAATATCGCACCAGAAAAAATAGCTGTTGTTACCGGCGAGCAGCGCGAACTTGATTCCATTAACCTGTTCGATCCGGCTTGTCACGTTGAATTTATTATCACCGTGGAAGCCCTGAAAGAAGGGTGGGATTGTTCTTTCGCCTATGTTCTTTGCTCTGTAGCGAACATCGGCAGCGCGACCGACATTGAGCAGCTTTTAGGGCGAGTTTTGCGTATGCCATACGCGCAAACCAGACCGGATGTGGCCTTAAACCGCGCCTATGCCCACGTTTCCAGTGCGCGCTTTGGTGAAGGCGCACGCGCCCTTACAGATACGCTTGTGCAGAAAATGGGCTTTGAACCGTACGAAGCCGCCGCACTTATCGAACAGCAACAGCCAAGTCTCTTTGGCAGTGAGACAAATATCGACTTGTTTAGCCGCTCTCCTGTTTTCCTCGAAACTGTGGACCGCAAGCCTGACTTGACCGGCATTGACCCCGACGTGGCCGAGCGTGTGCAAGTGGAAACGCGACCGGATGGAACCGTTACCGTAACCGTGCATGGAGAGATTACCGATGAGTTGGAAAAGCGTATTGTTGACGCCGCTACCCCAGAGCAGCGCGAAGCCTTGCGTGCTTCAGTTGGCCGTCATCGTGTTATGCACCGCAACAGTGTTTCTCCCGCAGCGCGTGGCGAGAAATTCGCAGTGCCGCGCCTGTTTTTGAACATTCAAGGAGAGATAGAACTTGCCGAAGAATCATTGATCCTTGACATTGGCGGCTGGACATTGAACAGCTATGCGGACGAATTGACACCGGCTGAATTTTCCATAAGTGAAACCGCCGAGCGTTGGGAAGTGGACTTAAAAGGCGAAAAGGTTATCTATAAACACCTCGATCAAAACGCCCAGCTTGAAATCGGAGCGCTCAAGGTAGACTGGACGGACTTGCAACTTTCACGTTGGCTTGACGGACAATGCCATCAGCAAGACATTACCCAGCCCGTGCTTTTAGAGTTTTGCCGGAAACTGGTTGGATACCTCATCGAGCGGCGCGGTATTCAGTTACAGGAATTGTTACGTTTCAAATATCAGCTTGCCAAGGCTATACAGCAGAAGATAGCGGATTACCGCAAACAGGCTTACGCACGTGACTATCAGACTTTTTTGTTTGCTCCAGAAGCATCCGTTGAGACCAGCTTTGCCGATGGTTTTGCTTTCGATAACCGTCCCTATCCCGCCACATGGATTTATAATGGCCGGTATCAATTCAAAAACCATTTTTCCGGCAGTGTAGGTGAACTTAAAGGCGACGGGGAAGAATTTGATTGTGCGCAGTTGATAGACAACCTCCCGCAAGTGAAACACTGGATTCGCAACCTGTCAGGCCGTCCGCAAACGTCCTTCTGGCTGCCAACATCAACAGACCGTTTTTATCCCGATTTTGTCGCTGAACTGAAAGACGGGCGGATTTTGGTTGTGGAATATAAGGGCGCTCATCTTGCCGACGCACAAGATACACAGGAAAAGCGCAACATTGGCGAACTTTGGGCGGCAAAGAGCTCAGACAAGAGCCTGTTTCTCATGGCCGAGAAAAAGAACGCACAGGGACAAGGGCTTGAGGAACAACTATTGAGGGCGATTGAGTGAATTACTTATTAGGATTGGTTATATGAATTCATCCATAGCATTTAATGATGAAACGCCACTTGATAAAGCCTCTCGGTTTATGTACGGGCTTATTGCCCGCGCAACAGGCGGAATTCTTGATGACGGTGATGCAACCTACAAAGAACTTCGCTTGTTTTTTGCCGCCCGCGCAGATACGAAAGAGAAACTTCCTGATTTTGTGCGTCAGTGTAGTGACCTCGATCAATTCTGGAATTTCATAAAATATAAATGCGATAATTATCGGGGACGGCGCAAAATCATTGGGGACGCTTTCCGCCCATTGATTGAGTATCTTGAAGCACAGGATCGCTCGCCGTGCGTTGAAACAATCACCGAAGCGTTGACTGCTTTTGACTCTGAGCATGTACACGCTGCATGGCAGAAAGCACTTGATCGTAGGCTTAGTGATCCTGAAGGGGCAATCACGGCAGCGCGTATGTTGATTGAGACAGTATGCAAGCATGTGCTGGACAAGACCGAAAAGCTATATCCTGATGATGCGGATTTGCCGAAGCTATGGGCGCTTGCAGCGGAACAACTCAACCTTGCCCCGAACCAACAACACGAAGACTTATTTAAGGCCGTGTTGGGAAATTGCCAGTCTGTCGTGAGTTATCTTGGTTCTATTCGAAATAAGATAGGAGATGCTCACGGACAGGGGATAAGACACATAAAACCACAGCCCCGTCATGCCGAGCTTGCAGTCAATCTTGCCGGAACTATGGCGGCTTTTCTTGTTTCTACTTGGCAAGATATGATAGAAAATCCTTGATTTTGACCATTTACCGCAAACTTTTTTATGCGTTCCCCCGCGCCAGGGCATGTGGTCAGGCTCTATCAGACAAGAGCCTGTTTCTCATGGCCGAGAAAAAGAACACACAAGGCCAAAGTCTTGAGGAGCAAATTGCTCATGTTATCGCTTGAGGGGTTGGAGGGGTAAAGAAGGTATAGTCCTTCCCTCTTTTACCGTAAAAATACATTTTCATGTGCGGGGGCGAATGGCTCCCATTCATGAATGTTTCTTTAGAACTAATGCTCGTTGAAGATATCGTCGAATCTTGCGGCTATCTGTTTAAAGGTGCGTAACACATGGGGGTCAAAGTGCGATGGGAGGGTTCTGCCATCGCCCACTGTGATAATCTTAACGGCGTCATCGTGTTTTAGGGCCGGCTTGTAAGGGCGCTTACTCCTGAGGGCGTCGTACTGGTCGCATATGATGCTTATCCTGGCCGCAATGCCAATATCGGTCGAGCGCAAGCCATCCGGATAGCCCGAGCCATCCCACCGCTCGTGGTGGTTCTGCGCAATGCTCTGGGCCATCTGCAGCTTTGGAAACAATGACCCCGACAGTATCTTGGCCCCTATTGAGGTGTGTGTCTTCATGACCTGGAACTCCTCGTGGGTCAACGCAGAGGGCTTAAGCAGGATGCTATCGGGAATCCCTATCTTGCCGATGTCATGCAGTGAGCTTGCAAACCGGATTGAACATATGAACTCCTCAGACATGTCAAGCTCATCTGCCAGAACCTCAGCGTACTTGCCTATGCGAAGTATGTGAGAGCCCGTGTCCTCATCCCTGTACTCGGCCGTCACGGTCAACCGGTTGACGATGTCATTGCTGAGGCTTGTCACCTTCTCCAGTGCGTCGGATAACTGCTTTGTCCTCTGCCTGACGGTGTCCTCGAGCATCCGCCTGTAGTCCTTCTCCATACGCAGGAGCTGGGCGTATCGGACGGCCTTCTCAACGCTGTAGAACAACTGTTCATACCTGTAGGGCTTGATTATAAAATCATACGCCCCTTTTTTTATCGCATCTATGACCACATCAAGCTCCGCAAAGGCAGTCATCAGGATCACCGGTATATCTGGATAACGCCTGTGCAGACGGTCTAACAATCCAACACCGGATATCCCCGGCATCTTTATATCCGTTAATACGACATTTATAATATCGCTATGTGTGCCCATTACATTGAGCGCATCCCTGGCGTTGGAACACGTCATGACACTATAGCCGTTTTCCTGTAACAGTATGGATAACGACTCGAGCACGAAGTGGTCATCATCCGTCACGAGTATATGCGCCTTGCCCTTGTCAATCATCAGCGATAGAGATTCCTACGCAACGATAGAGATTGCGTGTACGGGACAATTCTCCTCGGCGGCCTCACAGCAGTTGGCATATTCACACGCCTCCGGGTCGATCACCTGAGACTTGCCGATACCCTCATCTACAAAAAACACCGCCGGACACAACTCCTGACACCTGCCACAACCAATGCACACCATCTCATCTACAAATACTCCCACTACCTACCCCACGACCTCAAAACGAAAGTCCTCGATAACAGTATTGACCAAGAGCTTCTGGCACATCTGCCTGACCCGCCCCGTCAACGCCTCCGCCGAGTTCTCCCCTGCGGCAACATCGCCAATGTACAGCTCAATCATCTTGCCGACCTTTACATCGGCCACCTCGGTAAACCCAAGGTCCCGCAATCCACCCAGCACCGCCTTCCCCTGAGGATCCAACACCGTGTCCTTCAACCTTACATATACCACTACCTTCATCATAAACCTGCCTTTAAACCTGCCTTATCTATTTAAGAAGAAAAGAAGAGAAAAGAAGAAGAAAGAAGGGGGGACGCCTGCCGCCCCCCCCTTAGACCCCCCCTGCAAGGGGACCAGTCCCCTTGACCTCTTCTTACCTTGTTCATAGCGGGGTGATTATACTCACCTGAACAATTAATTAATCGAGTATTTTACTGAGATTCTCAGTGCTTATCTCTATGTTTTTTGTTAGGGATTCGTGTGCTTCTTTCAGTTTAAACAGCTCGTCGGCGATACCCAGGGCGGCCAGGATAGCAGTCTTTGTCTGATTTGCCATTGGAGCAGAACGCTGTATCTCTTGCAGCTTCCTATCCACATACAACGCAAGCTCCCTTATGTAGCCCTCAGGCTCCTCGCCCTTGAGTATATATTTCTGACCAAGTATATAGACCTCTGCACTTGCCATCTTATTAAATCTCTATCTTGTCGAGCTCACTTAAGATGGCCTCTATCTGCTCGGCTACCGAGTTTCTCTCACCCGCCATCCTCTCTATATCCACGTTCTTGTTGTTGAGTTCGCCCTTAAGCGTCGCTATCTCCTGATCCTTGGCCACGATGACACTGCCCACCTCATCAGCCTTCTTCTGCAAGGCATCCCTGTCACGCTTTAACGCCTTTACCTTCTCAACTATAGTCGATATCTTCTCTTCAAGCTCCTTTATTTTTTCCAAGACAATACCCCTCCCACTATATCTTTAATTTTTAACCTAATCATAAACTTTCATAACCATAATATCAAGCATAACAAATTTATCAACCACTTGTCTATATCTGTCTTTGTTTGGAGAAGCATCTGAACATAAATATTTATAACATGTAGGATTAAACATAATGGTGTCAATAGGATTAAGCATAATGGGGTCAAGGGGGCTGGCCCCCTTGCAGGGGGTTCTAAAGGGGGGCGGCCAGGCGTCCCTTTCTTTCTTTTTCTTTTCTTTGGGTGGGTTAAGTAGCCAGTCGTTTTGGTTCGAGTTTAGGTTCGGTTGTTTTGAAGCCGCTGGTGGTTTGTCGGAGTTCTTGGGCGACACCTGAGAGGCTATTGACGTCGTTCATTACCTCGGCGGACATGTGTTCTATGTCTTTGGCGATGTTGAGGGTCTTTTCGATGTTTCTGGCAACCTCCTCTGACACGGCGGACTGTTCGTCTACGGCTGTGGCGATCAGCGTTATCTGGTCGCTTACCTTATGGACGGCCTCCACGATTGCGTTTAGGGAGGCGCCAACGTTTTTGATAAAATCAGTTGCCTTGACGACCTCAGTGGTGGCCTCTTGCATGGACTTAGTGGTCTGTTGGGATTCCGACTGCACTGCCCCAATTTTTTTGGATATCTCTGCGGTGGCCTTTATGGTTCTTTCGGCCAGTTTCCTGACCT
>JADFXO010000161.1 GCA_015233485.1 Nitrospirota bacterium | reverse complement strand
GAAATTATTACCTGACAGCGCGAGGTGCTGATGTCTATTATAACGATAAATAACCGTCCCTGTTGCAGAGGCAGAGACATAGCAGCGGAAGTAGCCGTTAAGACAGGCAGTGAACTGGTAATCAGTGAACAGATAGTTGCTTTGGCCGCGGAGGAATATCACGTGTCGCCTGAGAAAATAAAAAATGCCTGCGAAAGTCCGGCGACACTTTTCGGAATGTCACTGGAGGAAAGACATAGGTATATAGCCTGTTACGAGGCGACGCTCATGCGCTTCTTTTTAAAAGATAATATCGTGTTTTGCGGTTTTGTCGGGCGTGTGTTATTAGAAGGTATCTCGCACGTACTTAAGACCTACATAATCTCAAACCTTGCGGACAGGGCACGTATCAGGGCCTCAAGAATTAACATTTCAGACAAGGCAGCCGAGAAACAACTCGTTAAGGAAGACAGTGCGCACAAGAAATTGATAAAGGCACTCTATAACTTCGAGGACGACGACCCCAAACACTATGATATGGCGCTGAACATCGGGCAAATCACGGTAGAAGACGCCATTGAGATTATAGCTATGACATCCAAAGGCAGGCGTTTTCAGCCCATGACATATTCGATAACCGCAGCTCATAACATAGAGCTGATGTACAGGGTTCGGGCAGCCCTCATACACATTGACCCTGACATCAGTGTGCGTTACGAGTGCAGCGGTCTGATAATCCACAGCCGCGCCCTTGAGCGTGAGACGCAAAAACGTACAGCGGCAATAAAGGCCCAGTTAGAGTCCATCCCTGATGCAGCCGAGGCCGAGATCGTCATAACCGAGGATTTTTTTAAACAGATATCCTCGTCTCTGAGGTAAGAAACATGTCATTGTCTGTGAAGTATCGCGATTTTATAGATAGGGCGGTACATATCTCGGAGCTTTGCGAAATAGTCAGGGAACTGATGGAAAGATATGAAATCTGCCTTGGGATAAATACCATTTTGGTCATAATAACCTGTCTTGACGACCAGTGTACGACAATTATTGAGCACATTAAACGAGAGCTTAGGAAATGCCATCCCGCAAAGTTTGACGATGACCACAGCGTCATTCACATGGAGAAATATTACGGCTTGAGACTTTTCGGAGGGATTTTTATTCCTAAGATAAAGACATACGAGTGTTTACTTCCGGCCGCCCATCACATTCCCGACAAAGAAGACGGCAACCTGCTGATATTCAATTTCGCCCACATAGGTTACGACGATGGGAAAAAGACCTTTGGAGCGCTTGTCAGACACGGCCACTCAAAACCGACAGCCGCGTGCGGGGCGATTATATCGTGTTATGAAAAAATCTGCCACGGGGCGCGGGCACCCAAAGATAATGACTTAAAGCTCCTCAGCAAATATTTGACGGGGGTAATCAACAAGTACGATATTGTCAGCGAGGACAACGGGCTGCACCTGCTTGAGCTTACAGTAAGGGCATACGAAATGCAAATGCCGTGGCTTAAGAGCCAGTTAACAGAGCTTGCCATCATGGATAATATCAATATCATGTACATAGGGGGCATCGAAGTAGATTTCAGCAGGACCTGTGAGGATATTACTAATGATAAAATCGTCGTGATGGATAAGTTCTTTATTGATAAGAAAGGCTCACACGAGCAGCTTAACCAGTTGTCGCCTCTTGAGTTAAACACATGGAGAAATCTGAACAAATAGCGGTCATTGATGCCCTGCTTTTCGTAGCCGGAGATTCCCTTTCGATTGCCGATATAAAGCGCCTTACCGGGTTTTCGGACACCGAGGCTGCCGATGCCGTATCTGCGCTTATCTCACATTACAAAGACAAAGACGGAGGTATAATGATTGCCGAACTTGCCGACGGCTATCAGATGGTTACCAACCCCTTGTATGCGGAGTGGATAAAAAATTTAAAAAAATCAAGGACATCAGGGAAACTTTCTATCGCCGCGCTTGAGACCCTCGCGCTTGTCGCCTATAAGCAGCCTATCACCAAAGTGGAGATTGAGGAAATAAGAAGCGTAAGTTCCGACTGGACAATAAAGGTATTGCTTGAAAGAGACCTGATTAAAATAGCCGGAAGGAAAGACGCGCCCGGCAAACCACTAATATTTGGAACAACAAAGGAATTTCTAAAATACTTCGGCCTGAAAAACCTCTCAGAACTGCCCACATTAAAGGAATTTACAAAAGAAGAATAAGGATTAAAGACGAAGGGGGATAATCCCCCTTCACCCCGTATTCTCGCACATGTTTTATTTATTTAATTTGGGCTGCCGCCGTTGGCGGCTTCGGTACTCCGGCTGCCTAAAACGTTTGGTAGAACTTCCTGACCTCGTCGATTGACAACTGACCGGGGGCAGTCACCGTCTCCAACGAGGCAAACGTAAACAGTGAACCCACAAGCGGCAGAAATATCCTTGAGGCCATTCCCTTGTCCCCCATAGCGATAGCAACGACGGGCCTATGGTTTAGCGTAAACTCCGTGAGTCTCTTTATGTCAGTCATGTTGTTTGGGGTTACGGCGATTTTAACTATGCGTGCGCCTATCTGTCTGCCTTGCTCATAGACTGCCTCAAGTTTCTTCTCACCGGGGGTTTGAGAGAAATTGTGATACGAGGCAATAAGGGTTTTACTGTGTTTGCTGGTCAAAGTGGCGATTTCTGCCGATATGTCTGACTCGAC
Organism: Nitrospirota bacterium; assembly: GCA_015233485.1. Classification (GTDB taxonomy): domain Bacteria; phylum Nitrospirota; class Thermodesulfovibrionia; order Thermodesulfovibrionales; family Magnetobacteriaceae; genus Magnetominusculus. The sequence goes on along the minus strand of JADFXO010000161.1, from coordinate 5,874 downwards.
CTCTATATCTACCGCGTCGGTGAGGTCTATGATATTTGTAAATATTTCAACCCTGACTTCGTCGGCAATTGCCGCCGCGCCACCCTCTTCTTTCGAGCGGCACGTGGCAATAACCGGAACGCCGGGGAATTTCTCTTTAAAGGTTTTAAAAATATCAGTTATGTGCGGCAGGTGCAAGTCTGAAAACATGTCTATTCTCAGCTCCGCTATATCTGCCGTGAGCAATGTCTCAACAGATGACACATCCCTATCGGTAAGCGGAACGGCGATAAGGGGTCTTTCCTGTGGGCTGAGGGTTAGGCTGCCTATTTTTATTTGCGGCATGGAATCATCAAGTGTTTTTTGGACGGTTGTCGGAAAAACATATCCCCGTTTTAAGATTCTTATACTCTTGTCTTACCCTCACCTGAACATCGTGCCTGACCTCATCTAAATAATCGAAATGAGCCACAGCCGTTTTAATGATTGCTCTGTCAAGGGCATTTTTGCTGCCAAGGTCCTGGATGACAAACAGCGCCGTTTCTTTGTCCATCCCTTTTCTGTATGGCCTGTCCTCTGAGATTGCCGTGAGCACATCTGCCACGGCCATTATCCTTGAGCCAATGGGCAGACTATCGCCCTTGAAATGAAATGGATAGCCCTTGCCGTCCATTCTCTCATGATGAAAGGACGCCCACATGTTAACCGTCTCCAATCCCTTCACCAAATTCAGAATAGTGTATGAGTAATAGGTATGGCTCTTCATTATGTTCATCTCTGCCTCGTCAAGCTTTCCGGGCTTTTCCAATATCTCCGTCGGCACGGCCAGCTTTCCGATGTCATGCAAATACCCCGCTATCGCCACCAACCTGCACTCTAATGAAGAGAACCCGACAAGCCTTGCCAGAGCGCTGGCAACCTCGCTGACCCCAGCCGAGTGTACCGCGGTGAACACGCTCCTGAAGTCGATTACATGGCTGAAGAGCCGTGCTACCTCCTCAAGCTCGTCTATGTTGAGTTCTTTTTCGGGGATGGCTTCACTGTTAAATATCAATTCATTGACTTCTGAGTACGACGCGTCAAACCAAAAACATTCCTTCTCCGAAAGATCAGCAAACACCTCAACAAGACGTGGGTCAAACAGTGTATTGGCGCGGGAACTTATGGCCTTAACAATAGGGTCTCTCTGTTGTAACACCCCAATGCCCTTATCCAATAAGATTTCGATTCTGTCGGCTAAGTGGATGATATGAGCGCCCTGATGGACTTCCTCTTCGCCAAAATAACGCCCCCTTCCATCGTCCCATCTGATGTGATGATGGCGGACTATTGGGGCTACATTATTCAATACAACGAACTCTTTTATCATACAGTAACCCTTCTCGGCATGTTCGTAAGGATTTTTGATATCGTAGTCGCCCAGACTAAGTTTCTCCCGGAGCGAAAACACGCCAATGTCGTGAAGTGTCGCCGCGACAAAAATATCTCTTCGCACCTGACGCGAAAGCCCGGATGTCTTAGCTATATCATCTGCTATGATGGCAACCCTCAGGTGATGGTTTGACAGTGTTCTGTCCACATAGTCAAGGGTCTTAGAAAATGTAGCCAGAAGCGCTCCAAGTTTGACCTTCATGTTAGAAAGCATTTCCATGCGGTATTATACCATGTGTATTGTTGTTTGTGAAATATAATTTCAAACACAGATTCATGGGGCGGATTCTGTTGCCACTGCTGTATAATTGTGAGCAGCTCAGGGAAAATGCTAATATTAATGGTGAATTGTGGGACTCCAAATGTTTGAAACGGCACAGGCGCCGGTGAGCGGCTTTGATTTTTGGGCTGCGGTATCCATATTCGTTATCGCCTACGCAATGATTGCATACGAAAAGATACACAAGACCGTTGCGGCCATCTTTGCAGCTTCACTTATGCTGATTCTTCGTGTGTTGACGCAGCATGAGGCCTTTCATATGGAGGCGCTGGGTGTGGACTGGAACGTCATCCTTGTCCTTATCTCTATGATGATTATCATAAACATAATGAAGCCTACGGGGGTATTCGAATACATAGCCATAAAGAGCGCCCGGCTGGGCAAGTGTGACCCCGTGCGGATAATGATTATATTAACCGTCATGACAGCAGTGTTGAGCGCCTTTTTGGACAACGTGACGACTGTATTACTGATAGCTCCGGTAACGATAATTATTGCCGACGCCCTTGGCGTTGACGCCGTGCCGTTTCTCATTATGGAGGCCATTGCCTCAAATATCGGAGGCACCGCCACACTTATCGGAGACCCTCCTAACATAATGATTGCCTCTAAGGCACATCTTAATTTTATGGATTTTATTATACACCTTACCCCCGTCATAATTATCATAATGGCCGCTCTGGTATTAATAATAAAGATAGTCTTTGGCCGGAGGCTTAGGACTACGGAGGAAAGAAAGCAGACAATCCTTCAGATGGACGAGGATAATGCTATAACTGACCCTGTCCTGCTGAAGAAATCGGTATTTGTGCTGGCGCTGGTATTAGTTGGGTTTGTATTTCATGGGGTTTTATATTACGAACCGGCAACTGTAACCCTCTTCGGGGCAGGACTGCTCCTTCTGCTGTCAAATGTAAAAAACCCGCGCCGTGTGCTGGCCGAGGTAGAGTGGCCTACGATTTTCTTTTTTATAGGATTATTTGTCATAATTGGCGGTGTGGTAAAGGTGGGGCTGATAAGAATGGCGTCAATAAAAGTGCTTGCCATTACTCATGGCAGCCTGTTTGCAGCAAGTATGGTTACGCTGTGGTTTTCGGCGATTGCCTCGGCGATAGTGGATAATATTCCATATGTGACCGCCATGAATCCGCTCATCATCAACATGGCGGAGCAGCTATGGCCCGGGCAAAGTGGGATTGAGCTACTGCAGCACAAGGAACTGATGCCGATATGGTGGTCGCTTGCCCTTGGGGCCTGCCTCGGCGGCAACGGCACGGCAATCGGGGCATCGGCAAACGTCATCATCGTAGGAATGGCGGGACGAGCGGGTAGAAAGATTACATTTTTTAAGTTCTTCATGTACGGTTTTCCCATTATGATATTAACAGTGTTGATTTCTACTGTGTATATTTGGATTAGGTATTATGTGTTTTGAGGAGATGAGGAGATGAGGAGATGAGGAGATGAGGAGATGAGGATATGACAAGAAATAGATTGAAAGACGAAAAAAGCCCGTACCTACTTCAGCACGCAGAAAATCCCGTCAACTGGTATGCGTGGACGGATGAGGCATTTGCGGCGGCAAGGGCGCAGGATAAACCGATATTTCTTTCAATAGGTTATTCAACCTGCCACTGGTGCCATGTGATGAAACGTGAATCCTTTGAGGACGAGGAGGTTGCGGCCCTTATGAACGACGCGTTTATTTCCATAAAACTGGACAGAGAGGAGCGCCCCGATATAGACTCTATTTATATGTCAGCCTGCCAGATGTTAACGGGAGGAGGCGGTTGGCCACTGACAATTATAATGCTTCCCGACGCCAGGCCATTTTTTGCCGCCACATATATACCCAAACGCGGCAGAGGCGAGGCGGTTGGAATGCTCTCTCTTATCCCCAAAGTAAAACAAATATGGGAGCGGCAACGCCATGACCTTATCAGCATGGCGGAGCAGATAACACAACAAATACAGCAATACGCGGTCAATACCACAGGCAGCGTGCGCGCAGGCACTGAAATAACAGAAAAGGCCTTTCGCGCCATCTCGTTGTCATTCGACAAGACTTACGGTGGATTCGGCGGCGCCCCAAAGTTCCCCGTGCCGCACAATATTCTATTCCTCCTGAGATATTATTTTGAGACCAAAGAGGCCGCCGCCCTTTTCATGGTGGAAAAAACTCTCAACGTGATGCGCATGGGCGGGATTTATGACCACATCGGATATGGCTTTCATCGCTACAGCACCGATGCCTCGTGGCATGTGCCGCATTTCGAGAAGATGCTCTACGACCAGGCGCTTCTTTTGATCGCGTACGCGGAGGCCTTCACGGTAACGGCAGATGAGTTTTATAAGCGGACGGCATATGAGATTATTGAATATGTGCTGAGGGATATGCGCGGCAGTGAGGGGGGTTATTATACGGCCGAGGACGCGGAGAGCGAAGGTGTCGAGGGCAAGTTTTACTATTGGACATATGATGAGATCAGGGCAGCCCTCACCCCCGAAGAGGCAGATATTATTATTAACATATTTGATGTCAAAAACATGTTCAATGTCAAAGCGAATTCCCAATCCGGCAGGGAAGACATGGATAATATCCTCCACATGGTGAAGCCTGAAAACGAGCTTACTCTGGAGGAGCGAGATCTCATTCGCGGGGCTATTGGAAAACTCTACGACGTGCGTCCAAAGAGAACTCACCCACATAAAGACGATAAAATACTGACAGACCTAAACGGCCTCATGGCGGCGGCCTTAGCCATAGCCGGCAGGGCGTTTAGTGACGACAGTTTGATACTGGCGGCTTCTGAGGCGGTCTCGTTTATTGAACATACTATGGCAACCGGGCAAGGCGGCCTTTTGCACCGTTACAGAGACGGCCAACGCAAAATCAATGGTACGATTAACGACTATGCCTCTATCATATGGGCGTTGGTAGAATTGTATGAAGCCGGTTTTGACGAACAATATCTTGTTTTGGCAATAAGACACACTGATTATCTGATTGAGCATTTCTGGGATGACAAGGCCGGTGGCCTTTTCTTTACTGACAAGGACTCTGAAACGCTCATAGCGCGCCAGAAGGAACTTTACGACAGCGCGATACCATCGGGCAACTCTATTGCCCTATACAACATGATAAGGCTTGCCAGAATCCTCGGCGACCACAAACTTGAGGAAAAATCAAACGAGCTTATAGACGCGTTTTACGGGCAGGCCATAAAACACCCCGCGGCATATCCGTTTTTTGCGCTATCAGCGGGCCTAGCCCTTGGCAGAAAAAGCGAAGTAGTAGTGGCCGGAGAGGAAGGACAATCCCGTGATATTCTTAAAACACTTGGGCAGAAATTTCTACCTAATACCGTCTTTGTTCTAAAACTGAGGGACATTAAAAGTATCATATCCTATGCGGAGGATATGAAAGAAATTGACGGTAAACCGGCAATCTATGTATGCGTTGGTAATGCCTGCCACACGCCGGTAACAGATATTGCCGACGCGCTTAAGGAGCTGAATTGACAGCAACGCAGCCTTCAGCCGGAGTACCGAAGCCGCCAACGAGCGGCAGCCCAAATGCAATAGATAAAACATGTACGAGATTACGGGGTGAAGGGGAGTTACTCCCCTTCGTCTTTAATCTTTTTACTCCTATGACGGCGTTTTAGTATTAGGAGCCATCCATCGACAGGCTCAGGATGATTCGATTGTTTATATACCCGAAAAGCAGCCTGTCCCTTCCCCCCACAATCTTTTCAATAGCTTAAGAATTTATCCATCCTTCGTATTGAAATTTATTGAGAATGCCTGATTCATAGCAGCGAGACAATATTGATAATGCCGAGTCCTGAATATCCCTCTCCTTATCATTTAAAAGGACGGCAATTTTTTCTATCGTCTCTGGTTTTATCACCGCTTTTAATTCTCCAAGGGCTTCTACGGCCGAACGGCGCACATCACTATTCCAGTCGCCTAAAAGAGCGGTAATTTTTTCTATCGTCTCCGGTTCTACCACGTCTCTTAATCTTACAAGGGCTTCTACGGCCAAACTGCGCACACCACTATTCCTGTCGTCTAAAAGAGCGGTAATTTTTTCTATCGTCTCCGGTTCTACCACGTCTCTTAATCTTACAAGGGCTATTATGGCCGAACTGCGCACACCACTATTCCAGTCGTCTAAAAGA